>JALWJW010000302.1 GCA_026996935.1 Hyphomicrobiales bacterium | reverse complement strand
CCAGTGCCGAGCGCCCTTGTGCCTTTAATTTTTCAAAGCGGGCATCAATACGGGTTTTTACCGGATTGTTTGAAGTGGTCATATTGAGACTCCCAAGTGATCGGCAACGGTAAAGATGTCTTTATCTCCACGCCCGCACATATTCATAATCATCAAATGGTCTTTATCAAATGTTGGTGCCAATTTTATAACCTGGGCAAGAGCGTGCGAAGGTTCAAGAGCAGGAATAATGCCTTCCAATTTACAGCACAATTGAAATGCTTCGAGCGCCTCATCATCGGTGGCAGATATATAGCTGACCCGGCCATTATCCTTGAGCCATGCATGTTCGGGGCCAACGCCGGGATAATCCAAACCTGCTGAAATAGAGTGAGCATCATTGATTTGCCCATCTTCATCCATCAATAAATATGTGCGGTTACCATGCAGAACGCCTGGTGCGCCACCTGTCATTGATGCGGCATGTTCTGTTGTGTCGATACCGCGCCCTGCTGCTTCCACACCAAAAATTTTCACCGATGTATCATCAAGAAACGGATGGAATAAACCAATCGCATTGGAACCACCACCAATGGCGGCAATAAGGGAATCCGGCAAACGGCCTTCTCGTTCCAGCATTTGCTCTTTGGCTTCATTGCCAATAACGCATTGAAAATCGCGAACCATTTCAGGGTATGGATGCGGGCCAGCAGCCGTACCGATACAATAAAACGTGTCTTTAACATTGGAAACCCAATCACGTAGCGCTTCGTTCATCGCATCTTTAAGCGTTGAGGTGCCAGAGGTAACAGGCACAATTTCAGCGCCCAAAAGTTTCATGCGAAACACGTTCGGCTTTTGCCGTTCCACATCAACAGCGCCCATAAACACAATACATTTAAGACCAAAGCGCGCGCAAACTGTTGCAGTGGCAACGCCGTGTTGCCCCGCCCCTGTTTCGGCAATAATGCGTTTTTTACCCATACGTATCGCAAGCAGAATTTGCCCAAGCACATTGTTGATTTTGTGCGCACCGGTGTGATTAAGTTCATCACGTTTAAAATAAACTTTGGCACCACCCAAATGCTCACTCAAACGTTCAGCATGATAAAGCGGGCTGGGGCGACCAACATAATGTTTTAAAAAGTCATCCATCATTTCTTTATATGCAGGATCAACTTTTGCTTTTTCATACTCAGCCGTTAATTCTTTAATCAACGGCATAAGGGTTTCGGCAACGAACATGCCGCCAAAGTCGCCAAAGCGACCCGCATCATCAGGTCCGTTACGTAGTGAATTTGGCTTTCCATTATTTGGTTGGCCATTACTTGGCTTGGAGTTACTCATGGTGCCTCAAAAATAATAATAAGTGATAACAGGTTTTAGCTGGCTGCGCGCATAGTCTCAATGAAATTCTTTATCAGTGCGGCATCCTTTTCACCAGGCGATGATTCAACCCCTGATGAGACATCAAAAAAAGCCGCATCAGTCAGGGTGACAGCATCACCGATATTACTCAGGTTAAGCCCGCCAGAGAGCATAAAACCTTTTGGAGGGGTGGTTTGTTTTAACAAGGACCAGTCAAATCCAATGCCATTGCCACCAGGTAGGGCGTTGGGTGTGGTATCAGGCGCTTTGGCATCAAATAAAATAATGTCGGCAATGTTTTTATATTGGCCAGCGGTTTCAACATCGCTCGCCTGGCGCACTTTAATCGCCTTAATGATCGGCAATCGCGTCAGTGCTTTAATCTCGCCAATGCGTTGTGGTGTTTCGCTGCCATGGGCCTGGATGAAATCAGGCTTTACCTGTTCACTAATGGCGCGTAACAATTCATCATCGGCATCAACCACAAGGGCGACAATTTTTGTTTTGCCGCGCCCATGTTGGGCAAGTGGAATGGCTTGGTCGATTGATACATTGCGCGGGCTGGGGGGGAAAAAAACTAAACCGATAAAGTCAGCTTTATTGTCAATTGCAACATCAACCATTTCAATAGTTTTCAGCCCGCATATTTTGACTTGGCGTTTTTGCGTGGTGCTCATTTCGATAAGCTCACCAGAATATCTTGTGCCGCTTTAACAGGATCTGCTGCCCCTGTAATTGCCCGTCCGATAACCAGAATATCGGCCCCGCTTTCAAGCGCCGACTTTGGTGTGGCGATGCGCTTTTGGTCTTGCACATCACTGCCTTGCGGGCGGATGCCGGGCACAACGGTGAGAAAATCATCCCCGCAAGCAGTTCGAATAGATTGTAAATCATGGGGCGAACAAACGATGCCATCAACGCCATTGGCTTTGGCCAGTTTTGCCAAATTGGTCGCGTGATCGCAGGTGCTCATCTCAGGGTTAAAACCAGCAGCTTTTAGATCGTCATTATCAAGACTGGTCAGGATGGTCACCGCGATCAATTTTGCCCGCCCATCAATGGCCTGACTGGCCGCTTTTAGCATTGCCGGCCCGCCCGTTGCATGAACATTGATCATTGCTGGCGTAATTTCAAGCTGCATCAGGGCGTTCAAACCATTGGCCACGGTGTTGGGAATATCATGCAATTTCAAATCAAGAAAAATCGGCACCCCATGCTGCGCCATTTCCAAGTACCCAGCTTGGCCGTGGGCATAAAAAAACTCCATCCCCACCTTCAAATACCCCACATGGCCTTTAAGGCTCTGAGCCAAAAACCCAGCCCGCTCCATATCGGGCGTATCAATGGCAACGCAAATCGGGTTTCTGGTTTCTGGCATAAGAAAGACCTAAACTATAATGATCTGTTGGACGGTGATTTTCGATGTCTTATCACATCGTTTTCATTTGGTCACGTCAAACAGGTGAATCATGCCTAACGAGCTTTTATTGGCTAATATTTTCATAAACAAAAGCGGCTGCAGCTAGATCTTCCAGTGCTGTTCCGCATGATTTGAATAAGGTGATTTGTTTGTTGTTTTTGCGGCCTTGGTGTTTGGTTTGGGCAAGGTCAAATAAATCGGCGATAATATCGCTTTGTTTGAAATAGCCTTCAGATTCAGCTTGCAAT
>JALWJW010000301.1 GCA_026996935.1 Hyphomicrobiales bacterium | reverse complement strand
CCAACATCGTCCTCCTTGATGCCTGCCGCAACACCGCCCTTAGCCGCAGCGTACGCGGATCGGGTCAAGGCCTTGCCTTATTAAAGAAAACCCCGCGCGGCAGCTTTATTTCATACGCCACAGCCCCTGGCAGCACCGCCACCGATGGTAAAGGATTAAACAGCCCTTATACCGCGGCTATTGCCCGAGAAATATTGCAACCGGGCAGCAGTATCGAAAAAGTATTTAAAAATGTCCGGCGCTCCGTTGTCAGCGCCACCAACGGTAAACAAGTACCTTGGGATTATTCATCATTAACCACCGATATTACCTTTGTACCAGATACTGATACAGGAAAGCTGGCAAACAATAACACGCCCCCAAATACAAACGCCACACAAGTGGAATTGCAAATGTGGAACGATGTTAAAGACACAGGTTCAATCAAACACCTTCAGGCCTATATTGATCGTTTTCCCAAAAGTCCGTTTACAGCGATTGCCAAACTGAAAATTGATAAAATCAATAATGGCCAATCAGAGGATCCTTTATCGCCTCAAATAGAAAAATTATTTGCCAAATTATCCAGCCGCTCCCTCATCATCGAAAAACCAACTCGCCCACATGAGTTTTATGCCAATGCCCGAATGTATGAATTACAAGGCGACTATCCAAAAGCCCGACAAGATTACCTAAAATATTTCGCCTTCAAGCAAGCCCGTGTTGACCCCCATTACAGATTTCAAAATTTCTTGCGGATTCAAGAAGGCCGCGCCGGTGCACGTGAGTTTTATTTAAGCCTATCGCAAGGCAACAATGATCCAATTCTAAAATTTGCCCGCGCATTATTGGCCGAACGCGACTTGCGGATCGACCAATTGAAAGCTTATATCGAAAAACACCCGGACTTTGCCCCGGCCTATTATGAGCTAAGTCTTGACTATTCACGTACCCGTCTTGGCCGCCAGTCTCTGGACAACAAAAAAAACGAATATGAACTATTGACAAAATTTACTGAGCTTTCCAAGCAGGGCAAATTCCTAAAATACTTTATTGATCAACAATTGGCGGCAAAACAAGCCAAAGACGCAAAACAACGATTGGCCGCTTTGTCTTTTCTTGATAAATCAGCTCTGGTTAATCCAATAAAACTAAACCCAAATCGCTCCAATCAGGGCTGGATGGTCAATATTGGCATTGCCGATCAGGTAAGCGAAATTTTCGTTGCCCGCAACGGCAATCCTCCCGTTTCTACCGGGTTTCTTCCAGGCTCAGTTAATCCGGCAACAGGTAAACCTATCGCCTATCCGATGATTGAACTACCACCAACCGCTGGCCCGCAAATGCTCAAAATTTCCTATGTCGACATCCACGGAAAAACCCAGGGCCCATTTGAGGTATTTTTTGATCCAGCAAATGCCCTGGTTGCCAGCCAGAAAGCCATCCTAACCCGTATGCCAAACACCTGGCTTGGCTTTCGTTTTTATGAAGGCAAACAACTGGTTTATTTCAGCCATCTGATCACCTATCGCTGCTCCATTGAAAAAATTGAATACGGTATCGATGAAGATCAGCCTTCAAAACAGTTTAAACTGCTGCCGTGCGATCCACTAAAACCACATAGAGTTGACTACAAAGGCAAAATGTCAAAAATATTTATTACTATTCCAAAATCAAGTGAATTCATGACAGTCAAGCTCACTTTCAAAGATGGCACAGAATCAAAAGTCAACCGCTTCACCGTCACAAAATAAGAGCTGTTAAGTGATGGTGAAAAAGCTGTTTTTATTTAGGCCCATAACTAAGCCATGACCAAGCCTATGGCCAAAAAAATAGCTGCCATATTACTGGTAACCAGCCTTGCCGGCATCATCGCGTTTGCCATCAGCTTTCGCCTTGAGGTCGCCGCAACTGACTATTTATTGACAACATATGGGAAAGCAAAACCTGCGCAAAATATCGTCATTGTCACCATTGATGAAAACACCTTGGCAACACTGCCCTATCGCTCACCCATTGACCGTGCGTTTTTAAGTAAACTTATCCAAAAAATCGATCAGGCTGGCGCCAAAGCTATCGGCTTGGATCTACTTATTGACCAACCCAGCGAAACCCAAAAAGACCAGACATTTCTAACCACACTTAAAAACCTGAAAACACCAATCGTCATCGGCTACGCAACTAAAGCCGAAGGCTTAACCCCCAAACAGATCGCCTTTGAAAACGCATTCCTAAAAACCATCCCTAAAGGCCTCGTCACATTGTTACGTGATAATTTTGACGGCACGGTGAGGCAAACTTTTTCAGGCCGCATGATAAATGGCAAATGGCAACCTGGCCTTGCCGCTGCTTTGGCAAAAGTAGCAAATAAGCAATCCCCTTTACCAACAGGCCGCATCACCTATTACAATAACAACCAAAATAAAAAAACAAAGCGCAAAGGCCTCCCCTTCTCTTTCCCCTCCTACCCTGCCCATACGGTTCAATTTCTTCCCGCCCAATGGTTTAAAGATAAAATTGTGCTGATTGGTCCAGCTCTGCCAGCACAAGACCGTCATGCCACACCTTTTACCACCACAAAAGGCACCACCATTGGTAATCTTTATGGAGTCACCATCCATGCCAATATATTAAGTCAGTTCCTCAACGGTGATCAGATTACCCCCACCGCCCCACTTGCTACCATTGCCATCGTACTTGGCTTGTCACTCATCGCCAGTCTGATTGCCACTTTAAAAATATCACCCCTTAAACGCACTATACTGACCAGCCTGCTTATTTTAGCGTTTTCTGCTGTTGCTATTTATCTATTCATCAACAACCAGATCCAGATTCCTATCGCCACCCCCATTCTGGCAACTGTGTTTTCAAGTTTATTCTTTGCTTTACGCCAATGGTTTAAAGACCGCGAACAACGCCAGTTTATTGAGCAAGCCTTTTCGCAATATGTCAGCCCCGCCATTGTTGCCAAAATTATCGCCAATCATGAAAGGCTGGAGCTGGGCGGCGAACTGCGCCAAGTCACCTATATTTTTAC
>JALWJW010000300.1 GCA_026996935.1 Hyphomicrobiales bacterium | reverse complement strand
TAAAATGTAAGCGTCTTCAAGTTCAACAATTGAATCGGAGTTTAAATGCCCATCGGTGACGGGGTAAATCAAAACCTGAAAAGCCGGGACAGGGCCGCTTGAATTGCGAACCTGTTGAGCAACAACACCAGCATGACATCCCCCTGCACTATCACCGCCAACACCGATTTTTGATGGATCGATACCTAAAGACTTTGCATTTTCAACCACCCATAAATAAGCAGCAATAGCATCATCAGCACCGGCAGGATAAGGAAACTCAGGGGCAAGACGATAATCAACAGCAATGACAATTGCTCCTGACCAGGCAGCTATTTTTTTACAAGATTCATCATGGGTTTTTAAACTTCCCTGCACAAATCCACCGCCATGAAAATAGACCATCGCAGGTTTAAGAGTGTTTAAATCAGCGCTGTCACTATAAAGACGGGCAGGCAATTTCCCTTCTGCACCGTCTATTATTATGTCTTCAAGGCGGGCTAGGTCTGGTCCTTTTTTATCAAAGGCGCTAACGACCTGTTCCATCTGGGCGCGGCTTTGAGCGATGGTTGGTTGTTCATCGCCATCACGCAGGGCCAAGGCAGCTTTACCAACAGCTAAAGCGCTGGCATCCATTTCCTGACCTCGAAAAATGGGCGGTGGCGTATAAACCAGTTTTATTACGCTGGCAGGCATTTTAGCCATCACCATTGCACCCAATAAAGCCAACTTGCCCATGTCATCCCTCGTGAAAGCATCTTATAGATGCAAGACTACTTTAGTTTACGTGATTAGGCAAAAGGTAAAATTTGACCTGTTTCTGCCCATAAAAAAGGCCCACCGCTTTTCGAGTAATGGGCCTTATTGGAATTTGTGTTTTAGATTAAAGCGGGGTGCGTTGAATTGAATTCAGTTCAACGCCGCACGCATTAGATGAACAATGTTACATCTGAATCTTTAGCCATTGGCAGGAAGCTTGCTGCACCGCAATAGCTATCAACTTCGTCGATAAACTCTTTTTTAGGATCAAAGCCAAAGACCTCAACCGTCATTTGGCAGGCATGCATTTTCACTTCAGCTTCAAGGCTTAATTCGCGTAAATCTTCAATTGTCGCAACGCCCTTACCTTTAAAGGTTTCTTTCATCAGGCCAGTTGCCACGTTCTCAAAGCCCGGGATATTGCCAGAAACAATATTTGGAATATTCCAGTTTATTTCTTTGAACCAGTCAGGACCCATTGGCATTTTCATTGGCATGGCAGGGTTGCCGACTGGTGTTACTTTCAGATCGCTCAAATCTTTTTTCAGCAATAACAAGCCGTAAAATGTAAAGAAGATCGAAACTTCCCAACCAAGCGCTGCTGCGGTTGAAGCCAAAATGAATGGAGGATAAGCCCAGTCCAGTGTGCCTTTTGTGGCGATAATGGACATTGAAGGGGTTTTAGACTTGTTCAATTCTTCCATTTTGGCGGCAAAACGCTCATCAAACCACTTGTCTAATTCTTCTTTTCCAAGGCCAGCGGCAGCGGCAGCTTTTTCAATTTTCGACATTTTTTTTATTTCCATCTCCAGATTTTGGTTAGCGCACGGTGCCCGGACCGAACCCGCCTTCCGATTGAATAACATTTACAAAATTGTTTCGCTTCGTCAATTTGTCTTAAATGATCAAATTCTATTATTTGCATACATTAGTTAGAGATATTGCCTGCTTGTCAAGAAAAAATGGGTTTTTCAACCGTTTTCAGCATTAGAAATAAGCCCATAAATTGCCTCATAAAAAAAGCGCTCCCATAGGAACGCTTTTTGTTTTGAGTAATGCGATGCATTAAAAATTGCTCAACACAGCACCTGTGCGTTGCATAATATAGTCTTGTGCAGCTTGTGGAACAGGGTCAAAGTCGCCAGTTCCCCATGGTGTTTGGATTTTTAACGGATCTTCAGATTTTGGATCAACTTGAACATTTGCCCGGTAAGCAATGCCGGCATACCAGGTGGCACCGTCTTTTATCTCATCTTTTATGGCTTCTTTGACTTCCTGGATTATTTCCTTTTTGGCAAAATGCAAACCAGTTTTTGTCACGGCTTTTTTAATAATAGCACCAGGCGTTGCTGCACCAAGCGAGCCGACAACAATTCCGGCGGTTACGGCATCGCTTGCCATTTCTGCAGCTTGCAATGGTTTCATTTTATCGGCAACCAATACATCAACGGCTTTTTCCGCAAGGTTTTGACGCTTTGCATCTGCTTTTGCTGCGGGATCATTCAAGGCAACAATAGCACCAACATTGCGGCTTCTTAGATTGATCTTAGGGCTTACGGCGCCATCCACATCAATACCAGAACGGTCATTACCAAACAAAATTACCTTTTGAGCCAGTTTACTATTAGCCAATGCAGGGAACATTTGACTGGCAGGTTGCAACGGGAAAATTGGTTTACCCGTTTCAACTGCGCCATTCGGGGTCATTGTATATACACGGCCCTTATAAGAAATAAAGGTTGTGCTGTTTCCGACATCCCAATTATCCAAGCCATTTTTTGGAGATGGAACAAGTTCGGCAACCAACACGGGATTACCGTCAAACTCAAACTTTACAGCCCCAAGCACGGCATCTGGAATAGCCCCTTTACCGATTTTGCCCAAGAGTTCTGCGGCATCGGCACTGGACGCATTTTTGACTGCGTCAGTGACATTACCAACACCATCGAGCAATTGGTCTTTCAAGCTATCAACCATGCTTTTTTGCTCTGGCACAGTTGGCACATTCACCTTAGCCATAGCTTTTAAGGCATCGCTATCATCAGTGAGAATGGTTACTTTATTATCTGGTGAAACCACAGTATTCGGTTTCTGTTGTGGACCTGCAAATGTTGGCTCATCTGCTAATTTTGGCATCACGCCGGCAAAGTCATCAGCAAGAGGAATCTTTAAAGTCATACCTGGTTTTATGAGCGTTGATGACCCCATATTATTGGCAGATTGAATTTGAGAGTATGAGATGCCTTTATCGAGATACTTCTTTGATATCCCCCATAAGGTATCATCTTTTTGGACTGTATAGGTTCCCGTTGTAGCATCATTTTGGGGGGCATCGTTTTGAGCGGTTTGAGCATCAACGGCGGCATCAAATTTCGCACCACCTATTTGTGGCGTTGTTCCTGTTTTGATGTCAGCACCTGAGGCACCAGCAACTTTATCGGTCATTTTCTATTCCATTTCATTCATCACCTGATTGCCAGCGGCAAACAGCTTTAAAATCGTCCCTTTTACTCAGGGGCTGAGAATAGTTAATAAAAACACGTTAACCAATTCGTGGCAGATACGTATGGCTACGTAGTAAACACGTAGATCATACCCAACAGCGAATTTGAAAATACCGGTTTTAGCGGGTCTTAAAGGCTTGTCATGCGGGCTTTTAGTTTTTCCGCATACGCACTAATAACAGAAGGTTTTGCTTTACCGATCACAACAAAGCCAAACTTTCCTTTGCCCCAAACCACAGCATTTTGGCCTGCAAGCAGCGATTTAGCCGTTAATGGCTGATCTGAGTCTTTGCTTCGTTTAATTATACAAAACGCAATGGGGGTGCCATCTTTATCGAGATAGGCAAATTGCACCAATGGTTTGTTTTTGTAGTTCAATAACTGGCCCCGACGCAGTTTCAAGCCTTCAATCTGTAAATCAGACTTTGCCAGAATGATATCAAGCTTACGACCAATTTCAGCAACTTCACGAGCACTTTCGTCATCAGTCTTCTGGATAAGTTTTAACGTTTCACCAGAATACAACATCTGGTATTCAGCAACCGCCTGCACCCAGCCAGATGGCGGCGGATTATCGCGCGGCAAAAGGCTTGCGGTTAAAAAACCGGCACCAAAAATTGCCAGAATGCTGGCGGCTAATGCCGCTTGTCGCCAAATTGGTTTTTTCTGATCAACTTGCTGAATAGTTTTTTCAAAATCAAACTGCGGGGCATCTTGTGGTAAATCATTGGCGGTACTCGCCAAGGCTGCGGTATCAATTTCCATTGAGGTGATATATGCATCCAACTCGGCATCTAGCTGGCGATCACGGTGCAGGGCTTTACCCTGCTCCATGTCTAATTTACCATCTAAATAGGCAATGATTTGTTCATCACTCCAATGTGTGCTCCAGTGTGTCATTGTCCATCATTCTCTATAATATCACCATCTGCCCAAACTTTTAACGTTTGTCTGGCCGCTGCCAGTCTGCTCATTACGGTGCCGATGGGGACATCCATAATCTGCGCTGCTTGTTTATAGCTGTAACCTTCGACATACACCAACAAAACGGCAACAGATTGGCCCTTTGGCAAATCCATTACTCTGTTTAACACTTCAGAAGCAAAAGTATTCGTTTCACCATCCAAGTGTTTTGAAGGCAAATCACTTTCCTGGGCATCTTCAACGCCAGCACCTAAACGCACTTTGCGCGAGCGCAGTTCATTTCGCCAAACCGAAACGGCGATTGTGAACACCCAGTTATCAAACTTTGTGCCCGGCTCAAATTGTTCCGCCTTTTCAATAGCGCGAAGAGCCGTTTCCTGAAACAGATCATCAGCATCGGCGCGATTGCCATTAGCACGCAATATACAAAACCGCCACAAACGGTCTTTAACCGCTTGTAATTCCTGTTTGACTATTGCTTGTCGTCTTTTTTTCAGAAACATCTGAATAAAACCATCAACCCACGTGTTTAACCAATGTAACGCGCACAGGTACACTTTTCCAGTGTGGCTGAAGTCTGCAATGAAGGCCAACACTTGTGAGCAACATGCCACAAAATTATGTGGAACAAAACCCTGTAGATCAATGTTTTAACCGATCTGATCTAAAGGCACTTTTGAGAATGTGCTGTCGAAATCATACCCCTTTTTGCCAGGCAGTGCATTCTCTTTTTGTGTTTTATCAAAATGAAAATGGTGAACTGGAAAACGGTGAGCCGCCAAAAGGGCTAACTGGATTCATCGGGCTGAACGGATTCATCGGGTTCATTGAATTGCCAAATGGTGCGCCGCCCCACTGGTTGCCACCCCACGGGGTTGCACCCCATCGACTACCACCAAAAGGCGAGCGATTAAAAGGAGTAGAGCCACCAAAGGGCGAGCGGCCCCATGATGAGTTTGACCAGGGCGTATTACCAAAATTGCCAAAATATCTACGATTGCCAAGCGGGTTTCGGTTAAACGGGTTTGACCACCCTGAACCAGAATTCCACAGGCCAGAACTGAAAGGACCTGAGTTAAAAGGACCAGAACTCCAGGGAGTAGAATTCCATGGCGTGCCAGTGCGTTGACCAAAGCTCCACGGTGTTGTGTTCTGGTTCCACGGAAACCTTTGATTTCCCCAAGACGGGTTCACTCCATTGCGGCCACCAGGGTTAAACCAGCGATTACCTGACCAAGGCGTATTATTCCAACCACCAAAGCGATTGCCGACAAAACCATTTTGCGCGACACCATTGCGAAAATTGTTATTGTATGGGCCATAGGCGCGACTATAAGAATTATTTCCACCATATGACGGACGATTTAAATAATTGCCATAAATGCCAAAGGGATGGTTCATATTGAAATGCCAAAACTGTGGCCCGTCATTGAGTTGAAAAAACGGCCCCTGATTGTCCATTCCAAACGAGAAAAATGCCGATGCAGGTGCTGAAATAGTGGTCATAATACCAACGGCAAACACGGCTGAAAGCGCAATAGATTTAAGTTTTTTATACATAACAATAACCCTCCATCTGTAGTATTACAGAAATGCTGCGTAAAACATATAAAATTGCATATGTTTGGTGAACGCGTTGTTAGGATTTGCAAAAGGCGGCTTTTAGAATGAAACGAATGTGGTGGAAAATCGCCGGTGTTTTTTGCGTTGGTTTAGGTGTAATCGGCATCATTGTGCCGCTATTACCAACTACGCCGTTTTTACTGCTCGCTGCTTTTTGTTTTGACCGCGGATCACCCAAATTACATAAATGGCTTGTCAGTCATTCTCATTTAGGCCCGATCATCAAAGATTGGCACAATTATGGGGCGGTACCAACCAATGCAAAAGCGGTCGCCGTGATATTCATGGCAACCGCTTTAATTATAGGTATTTATTTTGAACTACCTGTTTTCGTGCTGGTTATTCAAGCGGTGATTTTTAGCGCTGTCAGTATTTTCCTGCTGACGCGCCCTGCCCCGCCTAAATAATCAATCAGTGTTTTTCTAATTCTTCCGGCCGCATTTCTTCTAGTTCCTTTGGAAGAACCAAATTGAGGAAGATGGCAATAAATGCTGATGGCAACAAACCCGAAGTCATTAAAATTTTTGCTGTATCAGGCAAATATTGCAAGGCCTTAGGCTCAAGTTGAAGACCAAGCCCCACGGCCAATGCGATGGCGAAAATCATCATATTGCGGCGGTTCCAGTCGACATCGGACAGCATGGCAATACCGGCAGATGCAACCATGCCAAACATCATAATCACACCACCGCCGAGTACTTCAATCGGAATGGTTGAAATGACAGCACCAACCTTAGGCACAAGACCTGCAAGAATAAGGAATATTGCACCAATAGTAACAACCATGCGGCTCATCACGCCAGTCATGGCAACCAAACCAACATTTTGCGAAAATGATGTGTTGGGCAAAGCACCAAACAAACCGGCAACGGCTGTACCCAAACCATCTGCATACGTTGCGCCTGAAATTTCTTTAGCTGTAGCTTCGCGTTTTGCACCGCCTTTAGTGATGCCAGAAACATCGCCAACGGTTTCAATAGCTGAAATAACCGCCATTAAGCACATGCCTACAATTGCGGCCATTGTGAACTCCATACCAAACGCAAACGGTTTAGGCAGGGCAAAAACGGCTGCTTTGCCAATATTGCCAAAGCTAACCATGCCCATGAAATAAGCAACGATATAACCTGCAATCAAGCCAATGAGTATGGCGGCAACGGACCACATGCCTTTGGTGAAAAACTTAAAGCCAAGGGTTGTCAGAATAACCACAAGCGCAACAGACCAATTTTGCAGGCTGCCAAATTCTTCTTTACCCATGGCAGGATAACCACCAGCGGCATATACAATCCCAACTTTTATCAAAGCCAGACCGATCATCAGCACCACAAGCCCGGTAACCAAAGGAGGTAATGCAAATTTTATTTTGCCGATGAACATTCCTAAAAATGTATGGAAAAGGCCACCGACCACGATGCCGCCCATTAAAACGGCCATGCCATCAACGCCTTTACCAGCAACCAGTGGAATCATAATTGGAATAAAAGCAAAACTGGTTCCTTGCACAATCGGCAGACGGGCGCCAACTGGCCCCATGCCAATTGTTTGCATCAAGGTTGCAACGCCCGCAAACAAAATAGACATTTGAATCATATAAATCAAACTTGGGAAATCTGGCGAGTTTGAACCAAAGCCAAACCCTGCGGCCCCGGCCACAATAATTGCCGGTGTCACGTTCGAAACAAACATGGCTAAAACATGCTGAATACCAAGTGGTATGGCTTTATGCATTGCAGGTGTGTAATTGGGATCACGTAATTGTTCGGGCGTCCCCAGCGAGCTTGACATTAAAAATTCCCTCCATTTAATCTTTTATTTCGCTGGCCAAATACGGCACGCCCCGATGTGCCACCGCCAGCCATATCCAGTTTATCTGCTGAATTTTATTAACCTGAAGCCTAAAGCGGGATTCCCTGGTTGTCACTTTTTGAATTTTGTTTTCCACCAGATGGAATATGCTTTTTATTCTTCTTTTTTCTCCTTTTATTCCAGCGCTTTACCTTTTTCAAGAATCTCATGATTTTATGTTTTATAATAGATGATTTCTTTTCCTTAGGTAATTTAGCCCGTTTTTTTGCTCCACCGCACCCGCCCTTTCCTGTGGCTTTCACACAGTGATGGCCATCGCTAGCAAGTTCCTGGTCGGTGTTAAGATCGAGCCATGTCATCTGCTTATCTATGGATGACGAGCCACCTGTGCTATCGGTTTTGACCTGACCGATAACGGCATTAAATTGATTGCCCGCATTTTGATTGTTTGTACTTACATTCTGCAAAGATTGCCCAATATTGTTTACCATTTCCAATCTAACCCGATAGTCTTTTCATTCGCTCCCTAAAGAACAAATTAAAAATGACGATCACATCACACGCTATGGGGATAATCTACGTAAGCTTCTCAGCACTACGTATATTTGGGTAAGAATTAATCTTCAGAAACAGATGCTTTGGCGTAAGACTTTTCCATAATGGCAATAAAAAACCCATCTGTATCATGGCTATAAGGCGACATGGTTAGTGTTTCCTCACTACCGTCAGCAGATTTTGGAGCTTGTGAATTAAACGCTGTTTTCCACATTGTTGTATATGGAATTACCTTGAAATTTTTGTGATGTTTTAAAAAAAACGCCACTTGGTCGTTGTTTTCCTCCGGTAGCAGCGAACAGGTAATATAGACCAAACGGCCACCCGGTTTGGTTAGGTTTGCCCCACTTTCAAGTACAGCTTTCTGGTCTTTGATGCGTTGTTCCAAGGTTGCTGGTGACAAGCGCCATTTAGAATCTGGTTTTCTGCGCCAAGCGCCAACACCGGTACATGGAGCATCTAAAACAACCAGATCCATCTGGTCTTTAAGTTCGTAAAGACGGCCCTTTTCTTCTGCTCCGATAACCTCGACATTTGTCGCACCAGCCCGAGCAATGCGTTCAAAAATGGGGCGTAACCGACGTTTATCGCGGTCATGGGCATAGATTTTGCCGTTGTTATTCATTGCAGCGGCCAGTGCAAGGGTTTTGCCTCCTGCCCCTGCACATAAATCCATCACCATGTCATTGGGTGTGGGAGCGGCCAGCCCTGCAACAATTTGCGAGGCGGTGTCTTGAACTTCAAACCAGCCTTTACCGTGAGCAGTTTCAACTTCAACATTTGGGGTGCGGCCTGCTTTTTCAGGGGCATCAATACGAACCGAGGTTTCAACGAACTGTCCTTCTTTTGCGCCGTGCTTTTCTAAAGCTTCAAGCACCTGATCGCGTGTGGCTCTTAAGGTATTCACCCGTAAATCAACGGGCGCGCGATTTGCTAATGCAGCGCCCTGCTCTACAGCATTATCAGGAAATGCCCATTGAAATGAAGCATCAAGCCATTGGGGGTAATCACCAGCAACCCAGCGTGGCTGTTTGCCATCATGAACAGCATTAAATATTTCTATCTCAGATTCGGTAAGACTATCAGGGCCAAATTTATCATCAGTGGCTTGTTGAATTTCAGCAACTTCCAAATTCCAGATAAAGCGGGCCACACCTAGCACCAAAGAGCGCGGGCTGTCATTGCCCATTTTAAAGGCGATTGAGTTTTTCCGGCGCAAGGCATCATAGACCAAATTACCAATGGCTGAACGATCACCAGAGCCTGCAAAACGGTGCGAGCGGCCCCAATCGTGCAACGCTGCGGCGGCAGAATTGTGTTTGTCGAAGATTGCTTCCAGCACTTCGATTGCAGCTGAAAAACGGCCACCTAGTTTCATTAGTTTAGTTCCTTAAATGGGCGGTTCCATAACCTTAGCCCGTTATTTTCTGCTTTTATCCAAGCACATATACACGAAAAGCCAGCCAAATCCACATGGCGATTAAAACAATAATACCGAAAAGAAAAGCCATAAACCGTTTAGGCACATGGTTTGAGCTGGTATGAATGAAAAAGTGTACAGCCCTTGTGAGTACAAAAGCCCAAGCCAAAACCACTGCGGCTAAATCTACTTTTCCCAACAGGACAAAGAAACCGACGACAATATAAAAAACCAGTGGCAACTGCATTTGGCTTGCGTATGAGTTTGATATTTTTTTTACATCGTCAGTCCAGCCCTGCTCACTCAAAGCAATGTCTTTAATTCGTACTGTGCGACTTTTAATTGCATTCATTCTTTGAATACCCATTTTCAAGATGATGAAAAAGGTCAACGCAATCATTGCAAAAACGGGTGCCATTAAAGCCGCATTAGACATAAGCTTTAACTCTGCCTGATATAGTTTGGTGACTCGCGGGTGATCTGAACATCATGAACATGGCTTTCACTCAGGCCCGCACTAGAGATTTTCACAAATTCAGCATTAGCCTGATATTCAGGCACTGTTGCATTGCCTGTATAGCCCATGGCCGCTTTAAGGCCACCTGCCAATTGATGCAAGACGGTGCCAGCAGCACCTTTGTAAGGTACTTGCCCTTCAATGCCTTCCGGCACAAGTTTTAATGTGTCTTTGACATCGGCCTGAAAATAACGATCAGCAGAACCGCGCGCCATTGCCCCAACAGAACCCATACCGCGATATGATTTGTATGAGCGGCCCTGATAAAGATAAACTTCGCCCGGGCTTTCATCTGTGCCACCAAGCAAAGAACCAATCATAACGGTGCCGGCACCTGCGGCAATAGCTTTGGCCAAGTCACCCGAAAACTTAATCCCGCCATCGGCAATAATCGGCACGCCTTGTTCTTGGGCAGCTTGAGCACACGAAAGAATTGAAGTGAGTTGCGGCATACCAACACCGGCAACAATACGGGTTGTGCATATTGAGCCGGGGCCAATACCAACTTTTACGGCATCTGCACCAACGTCAATCAAGGCTTTGGTTGCCTCAACAGTAGCAACATTGCCGGCAATAACCTGTAGCTTATTAGACAAGCGCTTGATGCGTTTGACTTGTTCAAGCACATGAATTGAATGACCATGGGCAGTATCAACCACCATCACATCAACGCCAGCATCAACCAATTGTTCGGCACGGGCAAAGTTTGCATCACCTGTTGAGGTGGCCGCAGCCACAAGCAAACGGCCCTGATCATCTTTTGAGGCGTTTGGATTATGCTTGGCTTTTTCCATGTCATTGACCGTAATCAGGCCAATACAGCGTTTATCATCATCAACAACGATGAGTTTTTCAATGCGGTGTTTGTGAAGCAAACGGCGGGCATCATCCATTTCAACCCCGTCTTTAACCGTCACCACTTCACGCGTCATCAGTTCGGCAACGGTTTTGTTCATGTCACGGGCAAAGCGCACATCACGGTTAGTGATGATGCCAACCACGCGCTCTGGCTTTCCTTTGTCATTTTTTTTGGCAACAACGGGAATACCCGAAATATTGTGTTTGGTTTTTAGCGCAATAACTTCAGCCAATGTGGCTTCAGGTGTGATTGTCACGGGGTTTAAGACCATGCCGCTTTCAAAGCGTTTCACCTGCTTTATTTGCTCTGCCTGAACCTCTGCATCCATATTGCGATGCAAAACACCAATGCCGCCAGCCTGCGCCATGGCAATGGCCATTGGGGCTTCTGTTACCGTGTCCATTGCTGCGGAAATGATCGGTAATGACAAGGTAATTTCACGGGTCAGTTTTGATGAGGTATCAACTTGGCCCGGCAATACGGATGAAGCGGCAGGTTTTAATAAAACATCGTCAAAGGTTAGGTATTCGGGGAACTTGGAGCTATCGCGTGTTGCAGACATGGTGCCAACCTTTCATAAGTAAAAAGCCGCCCTATGACGCATACACTTGCTACATAAAAAGGCGGCGAATCCAAAATGGATTTGAGTCGCTTGGTTGACGTGGTCCTTTACCATTATTTTAGGGGGTAGGTAAAGCGGCCGGGATATAAAAAGTGCCGATAAGTCAGGCCTTTTTACGAAACCCTTGCGCCAATACGAACAACTCAGCGGAATCTGCGCGGCTGGCCTGGGGCTTTATGTGTTTGACGGTTTTAAAATTTTTCTTCAATTTTGACAGCAAATCATGTTCTGAGCCGCCCCGTAATACTTTGCACAGAAAAGTGCCACCCGGTTTTAAAATTTCCATGGCGAAATCCAAAGCGGTTTCTGCCAGATCAATAATTTTCAAGTGATCGGTTTGTTTATGGCCAGTGGCGTGAGCGGCCATGTCTGAAAGCACCACATCGGCATAAACACCGCCAAGGGCTTCAATCAGCACTTGCGGGGCATCTTCATCGAAAAAATCTTTTTTAAACAGTGTCACGCCGGCAATGGCTTCAACTTCGTGTAAATCAATACCAACAATGCGCCCCTTTCCTTCGGCAGCATCGGCGCGACGAGCACATACTTGCGACCAGCCGCCAGGGGCTGCGCCTAAATCAACAATAGCTTGCCCCGGCTTTAAAAACTTAAAGCGATCATCGATCTCAATCAGTTTAAACGCTGAACGACATCGATAGCCTTCTTTTTTCGCCAGGCCAACATAAGGATCATTGAGTTGACGAGATAACCATCGGGCAGAAGATACGGTTCTGCCGCGTGCAGTTTTAACCCGCTTTTTTAGATCACGGGCTGTGCGTGAATTGTCATCACCTTTAGGCTTGTTCCAGCCAGATGGTTTACGAATTTTTGCCATATACGCCATCTTCCTTCATTAAACTTGCCAAAATGCCTTCTCGTAACCCACGATCAGCCACGCGAATGCGATCGGTTGGCCACACAGCTC
>JALWJW010000299.1 GCA_026996935.1 Hyphomicrobiales bacterium | reverse complement strand
GGGTCCATCAAACGCCGCGCAACAGCGCATAATTCATATAATCGATCTAACCCGAAATGTTTTTCATGCGCAGCAATTTGAAAAACAGAATCTGCCGATGTGTAACAAATCGGTTTGCCCGAAGCAATGTGCTCAACCCCATATGTATTAATAATATCAATACCGGAAGCATGGCAATTGCCCAAAATACCATCAACTTTACCTTCGGCAATAAAAGTTGCCATCAAATCATCAGGAAAGCTATTTTGTTTTTTTACAAAATATCCCCAATCAAACAGCACCGGCAAACCGGCAATCTCCCAGTGACCGGAAATCGTATCTTTTCCCGATGAAATTTCTTTGGCGCAGCCCCACTTTGCCAATAATGTTTCTGGTGCGCTTAAGCCTTTTGGCATTTCCCCACAAGCCAATTGAGCCGCCAAGCCAAACCCCAGCTCATTTAAAAATGGCAATTTTAATGGCCCGCTTCGTATACCAGCCAGGTCTGCACGACCGGCTGCACATTCACGCGCAATATGACCAAGAGTGTTCGAGCCTTCATCGCCATATTTTTTAGCATCTGGCCCACACCCAACGCCCACAGAATCCATCACCATTAAAAAGCATCGCGCCATTAGTTTTCACCTGTTGCAGAAACGTATTCAATGATAAGTGGATTTTGTGATGGGGCATCGCCAATACAATACGCCGCCAAAACAATATTTTCCGCTTCCTTCAACTCATCTTCATTACGCCCATGAACACGCGCCAGGACATCACCTGTTGAAACCTTTTGCCCCAACGAGGCTAAACCATCATAACCAACACGATAATCAATTTCATCATCAGGGCGTTTACGCCCCCCGCCCAGAACAATTACGCCCAGCCCAATATCACGGGTTTTAATTTCATTGATAAAACCGTTCTGTTTGGCCACAACATCGCGAACTAAAGGTGCCGTTTCAAAATATTTATCGCAGTTTTCCAAAAGATCATTTGGCCCGCCCAATTGAGCAACCATTTTGGCAAAAACTTCTGCAGCTTTCCCATTATCCAATACCGTCTGGATCATTTTTTCTCCCTCTCGGGTACTGACAGCCAGGCCACCATGAACAAGCATTTCACCACTTAAGCTAACCACAACATCGGATAAACGCTGGTCACGATGTTTCCCGGTCAAAAAGTTGATGGCGTTAATCATCTCAAGCCCATTGCCAGCCGCACTTGCCAATGGCTCGTTCATATCGCTAATCAGGCCACTGGTTTTAACCCCTGCACCGTTCGCTACTTCCACCAGACTATCGGCCAATTTTTTTGCCGCTTTATAGTCAGCCATAAAAGCACCATTGCCACATTTGATATCCAGCACCAAACCTTGCAAACCAGCCGCTAATTTTTTCGATAAAATAGATGCCGTAATCAGTGAAATATTCTCTACCGTCGCCGTGGCGCTGCGGATCGCATAGATCTTTTTATCAGCCGGGGCCAAGTCTCCTGTTTGACCGATGATTGCGCAACCGACATCTTTAACCGTTTGCCGAAACAGCGCATTTGTCGGCACCGTGGAATATCCCGGTATCGCATCGAACTTATCAAGCGTGCCACCGGTATGACCAAGGCCGCGCCCTGAGATCATCGGCACATATCCACCACATGCCGCAACCGCTGGCCCAAGGATTAAACTGACATTATCACCAATACCGCCCGTTGAATGTTTATCTAACACAGGTCCATCAAGTTCGCGCCAATCAAGCACCTCACCGGAATCGCGCATGGCTTTCGTCAGCGCCACCCGTGTTGGCATTTCCAAATTATTAAAAAATACCGCCATGGCAAAAGCGGCAACCTGCGCATCACTGACAGCGCCCGTGCCAATGCCCTGAATAAAAGCCTTAACACCACTTTCATCAGGCGTTTCTCCATCACGAATTTGACGGATAAATTCTTGCGGTAAAAACGTATTATTATGCGCCATAAGGAATCCAGATATTTTTTACTTGCGTGGCTTTGTCCATAAATCGCCGGGCTTTAAAACCTTCACCATCAAGCCAGACCATTTGTTTATCATTATGTGTCCAAACCTGTTTTAGATTTGAAACCGAATGACGCTGCACCATTTCAACACCGCCCGCCTTACCAAAATACCACAGCCCGTTGACCTCCCCATGGTCGGCCAGAGTTTGTGCCAGTTCGAAATGGTCGCCGGTAATAATATTAACAACACCGGCTGGCACATCACTGGTTTCCAAAACCTGATAAAAACTCACCGCCGATAATGGCGCAATATCAGAGGGTACAACAACAACCCGATTGCCCGCCGCAATGGCCCCGGCAACCAAAGTCACCATACCAAGCAAGGGCGATGTTTGCGGGGCCACAATCCCCATCACGCCAAGCGGTTCATTCATTGCCACGGCAATATCGCGAACAGGCGGTGAGTGAACAGCGCCATCGTGTTTATCGGCAATGGCAGCAAATGAGAACAACCGCTCGATCGTGGTTTCAACTTCCTGCAACCCCAGGCGTTTATTAACCCCTGTCATAGAGCAAATCTGATCGGCAAATTCTTCGGATCGGCTAGCTAGATTCTCGCCAATATAATAAATAATCTGCGCGCGCAAATGGGCCGAGCTGCTCGACCAGCCTTTCGCTTTAACCGCGGCTTCAACACCATTGCGAATATCTTTCCGATTGCCTTGTCCAACCTCAGCCAAAAGCTGGCCCTTGGTGCCAATAACAGGCATGGTCACGCCCCCATCAGGGCGGGCCTGCTTGCCACCAATATAATTTTTTGGCGTGACATCAATGCTTGAACCCATCGGTTTTATGTTTTTTACAGAAACGGCAACAAGGGGTTTTAGTGGCTTTAAAGGGGCAGCTTCGGCAGGCTTTAAATACGCCATCATACCTTCACGGCCCCCTTCGCGACCATACCCGGATTCACGATAGCCACCAAACCCGACAGCCGCATCAAACTGGTTGGTCGAATTTACCCACACAACACCCGCCTTTACTTGAGCCGCCAGATCAAGCGCCACATTGATAT
>JALWJW010000298.1 GCA_026996935.1 Hyphomicrobiales bacterium | reverse complement strand
CTTTTGACGCGGGGTGGAGCAGTCTGGTAGCTCGTCAGGCTCATAACCTGAAGGTCGCAGGTTCAAATCCTGCCCCCGCAACCAAAATTCCGGCACTTGCCATCATCACGTTTCATATATGCTTTTGTTTTAGCAAAAGTAGCGATACTTGCCAGATTTTTAAAGTATGCCGATTGAACTACAAAAAAAGGACATGCTTATCGCAAGGCACAAAACTTTCACTCAGTGCCCAAGACATCACCCTTGAGTTTTGGCATAAAAATCCTCCCGCAAAACAACTGGTTATTTATCAAACCCCATAGCAATGTCATGCAATTTGGAAACATCGGAAATAGTAATTTGATTATTCGAGCAACCAACACCAAACACCCGCAGCTTGGTTAACGCTCTTGACAGACTTTCTGGTTTAATACCTAAACGCGATGCGATAATATGTTTTTCGTATGGTAGTTCAACAACCCCGGAATCATTTTTTACCGTGTGTAATTTATAAAGAAAATACGCCACGCGCTGCAAAGAGTTGCGCCCCTTGACCTGTTCTAACTCGGCGACAAACTGCTTCATTTTTGCCGACATTGAAAATAACAACTGCATCATTGCATCAGGATATTCAGTTAAAACATTGGTAAAAGCATTAGAACTGATCGCTAAGATTGAGGCATCAGCAACAACTTCAGCAGTTGCCGGATAGCGATGTTCACGAAAAATAGCCGCTTCAGCAAAGCTTTCCCCTTTAGTAAAAACATGCAAAATCGCATCCCGTCCGGTTGGCATTTGCCGGTACAGTTTTACCCAGCCGTCTAAAATAACATAAAAATAATCTGCCTCATCATCCTGCTGAAAAATAATGTGACCCTTTTTAAACTCACGCGGAAGCTGATTACCGACAATTTTGCGCAAAACCTCGTCGTCCAAACCTTCGAACAAAATAGTAGATTTCAATATTTTTAATTCTTGTGATCTCATCTCGAACGACTTTTCATAAAGGAAACAGCTTAAGCGCTTCATGTTTTGTCTGGATCACAAACATGGTTTGAAACGCAAATTCTCACCATTCAAGAGCATACCCTCCCGCTCAATGTAAGCGACAACGCCCTTAGTGGTGGGCTTAGATACCACCCTTTACACATCCAAAACTTTGCCTAAGTCAATTTTCATTATTATTCTTGTGCAAAGCACTTTTAAAAACCATCAAAACAGCGATAGTTTAGACCAGATCACCACGTCGGAAGATGAAATACCCGACACCGCCTGTCACTAAACCGAGCATTGCAGGATAAAACAATCCCCACAGTAAATACCCAAGGTGGCCAAAATTATCCAATATTATCCATGCCGATGGCCCCAATAAAATGAGCTGAGGATCAAATAAAATCATTGCCGATGTCCGAAACACCTGCAGCGGGTTGGCCAAAGCCAATGCCACCACGGTGCCAAGCGGGGCCTGTGCGCGAATAATCATTCCCAACAACACCAGATCAATGAACAATAATAATATCAACCACAAAAAGAACGCCGCACTTTGCGCTACATCCGATGATCGCGTCATACTGGAGATTAAAAAGCCAAAGCCGAGAAAACACATCGACAAAGACATAATCAAACCGCAATACCATACAAAATCATATACAGGCACCGCAGCGCCGCGAATAACACCCCAGGCAACAGCCAGTGCCATCGCGAGAATTACCGGAGTAAACACCACAAGAAAGCGACCAAAAAACTTACCCCAATACCACGCTGCCAAAGAAATCGGTTGCGCCAACATATACTCATAAACCCCTGCCTCACGGTCCCCTGCCAGAGATCGCACCGTGGTAATGAGAATAAAAATCGGTAAAATTGCCATTGATAATTGAATATAGGTCACCAGCAATCGCGATAATCCGGTAAAACCAGTTACCCTCGATTCGGTAAGACCAAACATCATCAGGGTAATTACAATCCCGCCAAACACTAACCCATAAAGCAGAAACCAACGCGAACGCAACGATTCAGAAATATCCAATCGGGTCGAAAGCCAAAAACCACTCATCACACTTAACCCCTAACCCTTTTTGCCACTTGCATTGAGCGAAGGCTGTTCACTTGTTTCTGGCGGAGGTGCACAATAGCTGGTTGAACCATGAGCAATCACCCGCTGGCGCATCTGTGTAAAGTTCAATGAGCCGTTTTGTTTGCTTTCAACAGCACCAAACCCATAATCCATCGGCGAATGTTGTTTACCCAGATAATATGCTTTTTTCGCATCAAGCCATTTGGTACCTGTTTTCATATCCCGCACCCAGATTTCAGTTTCAGGCGTTTCGCTTTGTTTTTTTGTTTCCAGCCACAAAACCGCACCACCCAAATCGTCAAATTTGAAAACTGTCGCACCTTTTTTTAATCGCACCTCGGCGGCAAAACGCGGATCTGAAATAATCATTTTGCAATATTCACACACTTCGCGGTCATACTTGATTTCAACTGGTCCCGTCGCATTTTCATCATTGCAACCAGCTAGCATTAAAACGGCCAAGGCAACCAACAACAATTTAATTTTCATTTGTCGCCCCCTCACCTAAATTCAACTTATCAATCAATCCGCAATACCGGGCCAAAACACCGTAAAACCGCAATCGATCGGCCCCGGAAACCTCACCTTGCCAAACAAGGCCATCACCGGAACTGAAACGCCAGTCTTTAATGGTTTTTGCAAACGCATCATCAATTCGCGCCAGGGTAATCTGACAGGCTAAACGGTTCGAAATATCACCGCTTTCATCCACGGCATCTTCAACCGCATCATCAAGCACAACCTTGCCGCGATCGAGTTCGATAATACGGTTTACCAGTCCGGCAACTTCCTCTAAACGATGCGATGAAATCAACACGGGCAAATCACCGCGCTCTGATAATAGATCAAACAATATTTGCCGGGCCTGCGGATCAAGATTAGCTGTTGGCTCATCCATAATAATCAAATCAGGATTACGAGCGATAGCAATCGCAATAAGGATTTTTTGTTTTTGCCCCCCCGATAATTTC
>JALWJW010000297.1 GCA_026996935.1 Hyphomicrobiales bacterium | reverse complement strand
GCCAACAGCAAGCGGTGTATCAAGCCCTTCAGCTTTTGCCGCATCATCAGATTTTCGCGCTGCAATACGCGCTGAATCCACCCGCGACATTTGCCCGGCACCAACACCAACCGTTGCACCATCTTTGACATATAAAATCGTGTTGGACTTGACGTGCTTGGCAATACGGAAGGCAAATTTAAGATCGGTCATTTCAGCATCTGTTGGTTTTTTCTTGGTCACCACTTTCAACTCAACATCATCAACATTACCATTATCACGTGATTGAACCAGGAAACCACCGGCAACTGTTTTCATTGTTACGCCCGCTTCACGCACATCAGGCAAAGCATCGGTAATCAACAAACGCAGATTTTTCTTTGCCGCCACAATCGCTTTGGCTTCATCGCTGGCACCGGGGGCAATAATAACCTCGGTAAAAATCTTCACCATTTCAGTTGCAGCCTGCGCATCCAAAGGTCGGTTCATCGCGATAATGCCACCAAAAGCACTCACGGGGTCACAGCGAAGCGCCAATTTATAAGCCTCAACGACACTATCAGCAATCGCAGCCCCACAAGGGTTGGCGTGTTTAACAATCACGCAGGCCGCTGTTTCTGCCGGATCAAATTCAGCCACACACTCATATGCAGCATCAGTATCATTGATATTATTATATGAAAGCTCTTTACCTTGAATTTGCTTGGCATTGGCAACGCCCGGCCGCGCTTTTCCAGCCCGATAAAAAGCAGCCCACTGATGTGGGTTCTCACCATAACGAAGAGATTGAATAAGCTCACCGCCAAAGGCGCGATAATCACTGGCCGTTTCACCAACCTCATTCAACAACCAGCTCGATACCGCCGCATCATAGGCAGCAGTACGCGCATAAGCTTTCGCCGCCAGCTTACGGCGAAGCTCTAAACTTGTTGCACCATCATTTGCGGCCATATCATCAATAACTGCGTCATAGTCTGATGCATCCACAATAACAGTAACATCATGATGGTTTTTAGCTGCGGCCCGCGTCATTGCAGGGCCACCAATATCAATATTTTCAACGCAATCATCATAAGACCCGCCACCGGCCAGCGTTGCTTCAAACGGATAGAGATTACACACCAGCATATCAATGCCTTCAATACCATGCTCACTCATGGCTGCTTGGTGCTCTTCATTGGCTCGCACCGCCAATAGTCCACCATGAACATTGGGATGCAAGGTTTTAACCCTACCATCCATAATTTCAGGAAATCCGGTAACATCACTGACATCTGTCACATCAAGACCCGCATCACGCAGCGCCTTGGCAGACCCGCCAGTTGAAAGCAGTTGAACACCTGCTTGTGAAAGTTTTTTAGCGAACTCAATCAGGCCAGATTTATCAGATACGGATAATAAGGCACGGCGTACAGGTCTCGACATGATAATCTCTTTTGTTGTCAGTTAACTGAAATAAATTTCTCATGGCAGCAGATAACACGACTGAGCACGCAATGAAACGGCCAAGTTGTCTTGTTTGTTGAAAAGACTCTGCTTAGGATATGTAGTTAAGAGTTATAAAAAACGACTCAATCTGGGAATGGAAATAAAAAAGGACACTCACATGTCAATTGATGATCTTGATGACGGCAATGTACTCGATTTGCCACGTGTTTATCTTGTCAGAATGATGGTTTTTATTTTACTGGTGGCGATCATTGCCGCTGTTCTTTTCCCGCAGTTTAAACAAGCCTTTATGTCAAACCCGGGACTAAACGGCTTAATTGTCGTCGTCCTTATTCTGGGGCTGGGTTATGCCTTGCGCATGGTGTGGCGGCTCATTCGAGAAGTAAATTGGGTCAACAATTTCCGCATTGCTGACCCCGGTTTGGAGATGAGCCACACCCCGCTTCTTCTCGCCCCCATGGCCGCCCTGTTGGCAAATCGTCAAGGCTCAACCGTTCTCAGCCAAACAACTTTAAGTTCAGTTCTTGATTCTCTCGCCTCTCGGCTTGATGAGTCGCGCGATATATCACGTTATATGATCGGCCTCTTGGTGTTCCTTGGCTTACTGGGCACTTTCTGGGGCTTACTGCAAACTGTGGCCTCGGTTGGTGATGCCATCAAAACACTAAACATTGGCTCAGGTAATTCCTCCACCATTTTTGAAGAACTAAAAAGCGGTCTTGAAGCCCCGCTTGCCGGCATGGGCACTGCCTTTTCTTCCTCCCTGTTTGGTTTGGCAGGCTCTTTGATTTTAGGGTTTTTGGATTTACAGGCAAGCCAGGCCCAAAACCGTTTTTACAATTCTCTTGAAGATTGGCTTGCCTCCATCACCGACATTGAGGCCGGCGAAGGCAGTAACGGTGCCTCAGTGCCTCAATACCTGCATATGGATATGAGCGGCCTTCAAGCAGGTATTGACCGCATTAACGCCACACTGGTTCAGGCCCTTTCAGAACCAGCCAGTGGCAATGACCAAAGCGCAGGCCCAGCCGATGCAGGCTCAATTGATAAATTAGCAGATGCCGTTCACGGCCTTGTTCAACAAATGCGCGAAGAACAAAAAATCGTTCGCCAATGGGCGCAAGCACAAACCGAACAACAAAACGAAATCAAATCTCTATTAACCGCTGACTTGAAAAAAACCTCCACAGGCAACCGCTTGCGAAACGCCATTCGCGGCACAAGAAAACCGGGGCAGGACAGTTAAATGGGCCGCTTAAATAAAAAGCGATCTCGCTCTAACGACAACACATATTTCTGGCCAGGGTTTGTTGATGCCCGCGAACTGACCGGTCAGGACACTGTACTGGTAAAACTGCGATCGCAAATTGCTGAACTGACAAACCTTTTAGCCCTTGAAAAAACCGCAAAAGCAGAACTTGAACTCTCCCTTGGCTCATTAAGCGGTAACCTTAAAACCGCAAGGGCAAAGACCAGTGAACTCCAGGCTTTGCTTGAAGGCCTTACCTCAAACAAAGATTCCAAAAGCGCCGCTTTGGTAAAACTACAAACCAAACTTAAAGGCGAAAAAGAGATTTCTGCTGATGCATTGGCACGTGTT
>JALWJW010000296.1 GCA_026996935.1 Hyphomicrobiales bacterium | reverse complement strand
GATTAATACCCTCTCTGCTATATAGATTTAAGCAGAATAACACATCACCAAATACGCGCAACAAAAATCACTCTTCGCAGGCCTCAATCACATCCTCATATGTCCGCAAGCCCGTGCGAGGCGAGCATACAAGCACCGCCATATTACCCGGCTGGTGTTTGTTTTCCAACATACGCGTATGAGCTTTGGGAATATCACGCCATGAGAAAACCTCCGACATACACGGATCAATCCGCCGGTTAATCATCAACTGGTTAGCCTGTGAAGCTTGTTTCAAGTGCGCAAAGTGTGAGCCTTGAATACGTTTTTGATGCATCCACACATAGCGCGCATCCATGGTTAAATTATAACCCGTGGTACCTGCACAAAACACCACCATACCGCCACGCTTTACAACTAAACAAGACACCGGGAAGGTTGCCTGGCCAGGGTGTTCAAACACCGTATCAACATTCACACCCTTGCCCGTAATATCCCAAATAGCTTTACCAAAGGCCCGCGAATTCTTTAACCAAGTGTTATATTCATCCGTATTCACTGTTGGCATTTCACCCCAACAGTCAAAATCTTTACGATTAATCACCCCTTTGGCACCAAGTGACATCACAAAATCTCGTTTGTCTTCATTCGAAATCACCCCAATCGCATTGGCCCCGGCAGTTGCACAAAGCTGAACAGCAAACGAACCAAGCCCGCCCGAAGCACCCCATATCAAGACATTATGTCCAGGGCGCAAAATATGTGGTCGATGGCCAAAAAGCATCCGGTAAGCTGTTGCAAGTGTCAGCGTATAACAAGCCGCCTCTTCCCAGGTTAAATGTTTCGGGCGCGGCATAAGCTGTTGGGCTTGCACGCGGCAAAACTGTGAAAATGATCCATCAGGGGTTTCATATCCCCAAATACGGTTAGACGGAGAAAGCATTGGATCACCGCCATTACATTCCTCATCATCCCCATCATCCTGATTACAATGAATAACAACTTCATCGCCAACTTTCCAGCGTTTAACCTTCGAACCAACCGCCCAAACAATGCCGGCAGCATCAGAACCGGCCACATGGAACGGTTGCTTGTGGACATCAAAAACAGATATCGGCTTACCAAGAGCTGCCCACACACCATTATAATTAACACCGGCGGCCATAACCAGCACCAGAACCTCATGGCTATCAATTTCCCATGTTGGCACCACTTCAACTTGCATCGCTTCATTGGGTTTACCGTGCCGTTCTCGCCGAATGGCCCAGGCATACATATTTTTTGGCACATGGCCCAATGGTGGCATTTCGCCAATTTCATACAAGTCTTTCATATTACCTCACTTCGATCATCTTTGTTTATACGTGATGATCTCATCTTCTTTTTGCCCGTCACTTACAAATTTCATTATGCAGTGCACTATACACTTTCACAATTTTTATTGCAGTGCAACAAAAGTAGTAAAGAAATTTTATAGCCAGCCCTGCTCAAATCACGGACTTATCTAAAATTTGTCAAAAATTGCATCTTAACCATAGACACAACCAGTGATTAACAAATTACCCTTTTTTAACTATACTCAATCCAATAAACATTTGGACGGCATCCATTTAAACTTTTGGGAAAAGGTATCTGAAATGGGCAATTTAATAAGTTCTGCAAGCAGCTTTTTTGACGGTGGAGCCACCAATCAGGCTTTCTCTGGAATCATGGATATTCCAACAAGCTTACTCATTTTAATCATAGCTCTGAGCCTTTTTGGCACCAATGTTATTTCCAACATCACCGCGCGAAATAACTTTCTTGAGTATGGCGTAATCTTTTCAGGTTTGTTTGTTGGTGCCGTAATAGCCAATAAATATCTAGCTGATACTGAGTTTCCTGTCACCAGCGAGCTTGCCCAGTCAATTATCACAGCAAATATCGGCATGACCTGTGCCGGTCTGTTAATTATGGGGATTTACGGCACCAGGGCGCATTTAAGCTAAACCGACACCGCCACCATGGCCAGTTTACGAACTTTTCAGTCCAACAAAAGTCTTGGTTGCACTGCACCATTTTCCGTGCTTACCTGCTGAAATGACAAATTCAAAAGCTCAAGAAACTGATCACCCCGCTAAAGCCACAACATCGAAAGCCACAACATCGAAAGATAGGCCTACTAGAGATCGGCCATGGATTTTCCGCACCTATGCAGGTCACTCCACCGCAAAGGCTTCCAATCAGCTTTACCGCGATAACCTAGACAAAGGCCAAACGGGCCTTTCCGTTGCTTTTGATCTGCCTACCCAAACCGGTTATGATTCAGACCACGAATTAGCCCGCGGTGAAGTTGGCAAGGTTGGCGTGCCGATTTCTCACATTGGTGACATGCGCCAATTGTTTGACCAGATCCCGCTTGAGAAAATGAACACCTCAATGACCATTAACGCCACCGCCGCGTGGTTGATGGCATTGTATGTGGCCACCGCAGAGGAGCAAGGCGCTGACCTGACCAAACTGACGGGCACCACCCAAAACGACATCATCAAAGAATATCTCTCGCGCGGCACTTATGTGTTCCCGCCCGAACAATCCTTGCGCCTAACCACAAACACCATCACTTGGGCCTTTGAAAACCTGCCCAAATGGAACCCAATGAATGTTTGCTCCTATCACTTGCAAGAAGCAGGCGCGACACCCCAGCAAGAATTATCCTTTGCCCTTGCCAACGCCATTGCCATTCTTGATGGCGTAAAAGCATCTGGTCTTGTATCTGATGAAGACTTTCCCAAGGTGGTGGGCCGCATCTCCTTTTTCGTTAATGCAGGCATTCGCTTTGTTACCGAATTATGCAAGATGCGCGCCTTCACCGAACTTTGGGATGAGATCACCCGCGAACGATATGGCGTTGAAGAACCACGGTTCAGACGCTTTCGCTATGGCGTTCAGGTCAACTCTCTTGGCTTGACCGAGCAGCAACCAGAAAACAACGTCTATCGCATTTTGCTTGAAATGCTCGCCGTGGTGTTATCCAAAAACGCCCGCGCCCGCGCCGTGCAATTACCAGCTT
>JALWJW010000295.1 GCA_026996935.1 Hyphomicrobiales bacterium | reverse complement strand
ACACCGGCATTGCCTAAGAAAAAGACACCAGGTGCATTTTTGTATTCAGTGTTCATACCGCCATTGCCGCTTAGCGAAATGCCAAATGTCGTCTTTTCACTAAGTGGTTTTGAATAGGCAAAGTTGGGGACAACGAAAAAGTTGTTTCTACTTTTCTCAGTTCCAGGAAAAGCAGGAAAACCAGGCGCTGCTGTGTAACTGCGAAATGGCATAAATGCAGAAGCTGAAATATTCAATTGCTCGCCCGCATGGACAAGACCAGCCGGGTTCAATGTGATCGCTGTTGCATCTTTTGAGTCTGCAACGCCAGCACCAGCCATACCTTTTGAGCGTGCGCCAATACCATTTTGAAAATAACCTTCAGTCGCTGCAGCTTCTGTTGCAACTAACGTACCAGCGGTAAGAACAACAGCCGATGTGGTTGCAATCTTTTTAATTAGAGACAATGGAATACCCCTCCCGAAAAAGTAAAAAACCCACCAGCAATGCTGATGGGTCGAAAAAAAATTGAGCTATTACTAACTCTGACCCTTAGTCAGATATCATAAGCAATGAATCCGCGCTGACAATGGTCAATGTGTTGATAAAGTGTCAAACTTATGCAGAAACCTGCATTTGTGACATTTTTGCCACCATTTTAGGCGGTGTGGCGGATTTCAAAGGTGTAAACGTCACCTTCAGAAGAAGAAGAAACCAATTCATTGCCGGTTTGGTTGCAGAATGCACCAAAATCAGCAACTGAACCCGGGTCAGTTGACAGAATCGTTAGGATTTCGCCAGCCGGAACAGCTTTAAGAGCTTTTTTAGCTTTCAAAATCGGAAGTGGGCAGTTCAAACCTTTTGCATCAAGGACGTGTTCAGACATATTTCTTCTCCAGTGTTGTGTTATAAAAATCGTTTACGCGTATATTCTAATATGTGAATTATTGAAAGCACGTCAAGGGCAATAAGGTCAAGTGCCAAGGTGGATAACCATTGCCGCAGGTAAGGTCTTCATGAATGAGAACAACGCACCAAGGTATTTAGTCAGTATGTGTTTCAGTCGGCTTCTCACCAGGTTTCCACCATCTTTTTATGGTGCCATCGCTGTTATTTTCGATAGTTTGTGGCGAGGTTAGAAAGCAGGGGCGCATTTTTGAAATTGTCCATCGTGGCAAAATTGGCTCGCCCGAGCATCCGCAAGCTGATCCCATACGTTTTGGATCAAACACTTTGAACAAGGTTGGTTCGCTGGGCGCATCAATATACATAAACCCACATTGTTTGGCGCTGTCTTGTTGACGAACAAATTCTTCTGCATCATTCAAAAAGGCTTTGAAGTCGCTTGGCTCCAAGGGCGCTGTTGGCGGTTCTTCCTGGCATGTCCAGACAAACCAGTCATTAGGGTTTTCGTGCAGCCAAGACCAATGGGCATCAAACTGCTTCCACATTAACACCCCATAAAACTTACCAGAATATTGGTCGCGAAAAGTTGTGGTCATGGTTATTTATCCTACTGAATATCCAGGTAGGTTGCGTTGCATGAAGAACCCTATTTCCTGCATATAACCTGTCATAATCAAAATCCCGGTAATGACCAGTAAAGCGCCCATAACTTTTTCTACCGTTCCCATATTGCTGCCAAATTTGCGGATGAAGGAAACAAAAGAACTGGCAAAAACCGCCGCAAGCACAAATGGTATGCCAATACCGGCTGAATATGCCCCAAGTAATATCGCCCCTTGAGAGACTGATTCTTCAGCCCCGGCAACAAACAAAATTGTTGCAAGAACAGGTCCCACACATGGGGTCCAGCCAAAAGCGAAGGCCAATCCAACCAAAAATGCCCCGATCAACCCAGCCGGTTTTTTGTTAACTTCCACTTTGGCAGAGCGATACAACAAATTGATGCGGAAGATCCCCATAAAGTGCAGCCCCATCAAAATGATGATAGCTCCAGCCGGGTATTTCAGCAAATCAAAGTATTCGACAAGTTTTTTACCAAGCATCGAAGCACTGGCACCAAGCAGGATAAACACCACACTAAAGCCAGCAACAAAGGCTAAAGCTGAAATGAAAATTCTCAAAACCGAGGACCAAGTTTTGCTCTTCTCGGTAATCTGATCAAGGGTCAGTCCTGTAATGTAACACAGATATGGCGGAATGATTGGTAAAATGCACGGGCTAAGGAATGAAACAATCCCCGCCAGAAATGCGCCCCATAACGATGTGTCCATGCCCATAAAAAAACCCTCACCTTGTTAGATGAGGATCAATCTAGTGACACATTCACGATTGGTAAAGTGTCTTTTGCCAAAAATAATGATAAATCATATTTTTTTGTATGTCGTGTCGCTAAGCAGCAGCGGCCATTTGACTTAACATCGGGCGCATTTGTGACAGGTCGTGGCCCTGGGCTGCGCAGGCAGAAATGATTTCATCGGCGGACAAGCGGCCGGCATTGGCTAATGCCCACATCATGGCGCTGCGCCGTCCTGAAGCACAATAGGCCGCAATCGGTCCTTCAGCTTTTTTAAGCGCGTCGGCAAAGTCTTCGACCATTTCCATCGTTAGTGCCATTGGGTTCACAGGGATGAAAAAGTACTGCATGCCATGTTGCTTGGCCAAGGCTTCCATATCCACATTAGTTGGATAATTTCCACGCTCACCATCGGGGCGGTTGTTGATAATGGTTTTAAAACCAGCCTTGGCAAGGTCCGCAACGATTCCATGGGTAAGTTGTGGGAAGACGTTAAAGCCTTCTTCAATTTGTCCTTGTAGCATCAAAAATCCTCTTTAATTTTTATTTGTCTGTCGATATCTACACATATATTAGGCAAATCTAATATATCAAGAGGGAAAAAGACCGCACCTTTTGTTGTATGGATGTGGAAATTTGCTTTAATAGTTATGAAAAGTGGGGCATCAGACAAAAATCCACACCTAAGGGCCACGTAATATGATCGCGTGCGATATCTAAGTAAAATTGAGAAAAATTAGCCCAAGAGAGCCGCTGCTTAAGCGACTGCGCAGCCACCTGCACCGTCTTCGGTTTTGCAATAGGCATCATAAAGAGTAGCCATAATCATTGAGGCTTCTTCGCTTTTAAGCGAATAAAATATCGACTGTGCCGCACGGCGTGTCTGCACAAGGTTTTCGCGACGCAAAACAGCCAGATGTTGAGAAAGAGCAGATTGGTTTAGACCGATCAGTTTTTCCAATTCGCCAACTGATTTTTCACTCTCGGCCAGATTACACAAGATCAATAATCGCCACTCATTTGCCATGGTTTTTAATAGCGCGCTGGCGCGAGAAGCGTTCTCTTGAAGTTGTGAAATATCCATAAGCATTCTGTCTCTTATTTATGAAAGCACCTTAGCCGCGTATATGCTTTTATTCAAATATACTCATATACATGCCACTTGTTGACAATAAGTGCAAATAAAATCTTGCCTATAGTAAAGAGGTTATTTGCCCCATTTGATTATTCATCCCAATAAAGCGTCAACGGATTGGTCACAAGAAGGTGTTCCTGTAAGTTTTTTGTCGGAGCAATTTTGGGAATAATATCAACAAGATGCCCGTCATCTGGCATATGAGATTTCATATTCGGGTGTGGCCAATCAGTGCCCCACAACACGCGAGTTGGAAAGGCTGCGACCAAAGCGCGCGAAAACGCGATGACATCATCATAAGGCGGCCCCATTGTTGATAAACGCTCAGGGCAACTAACTTTTGTCCATATATTGCCATTTCGCGCCATTAAGTCTTGAAATTGCACAAACCCGTGTGAATCGATTCCCTGCGCAATGTCAGGCCGCCCCATATGGTCAATAAGAATCGTGGTTGGCAGGCTTTCTAAAAACGATACCAGCCCGTCTAGATCAGCAGCTTCAAAATAAACCACGATATGCCAGCCAAGTTTTGCCACCTGATCGGCAATTTTGCGATAATAATCGTGCGGTTTTGGATCAACCAGACGTTTAACGAAATTAAACCGTACCCCGCGCACGCCTGCTTCATGCATGGTTTGTAATTCGGCATCACACACCTGATCGTCAATCACAGCCACCCCGCGTGCCATATCATTTGAGGATCGCAAGGCATCAATCATCGCGCCATTGTCCTTGCCATGGCATGAAGCCTGAACAATGACATTGCGTGAAAAGCCCAGATGATCGCGCAGGGCAAACAGCTTTTCCTTTGGCGCATCGCATGGGGTGTATTTGCGCAAGGGCGAATAGGGAAATTTATCGGCAGGCCCAAACACATGGCAATGAGCATCGACCGCACCCTTTGGCGGGATAAATTCAGGTTTGGATGGATTGGGGTGAAAGGGTCTGTAATCTGCATCTATCATGTGTGACCTTTGCTAAAAATGTAACCGTCAAACAATTTGCGTGCCGTGCGAATAACGCTGGCCTCAACCACAAATCCTGAATGATCGATATTAAGCAGAATTTGCGCTTCACCAATTGGGTGCTCAACCCGCACAAGCTGTTTTGCCGGTTCTATTTTCTTATCGATCATCTCGTGTGCCACGCTGCCTTGCGTATAACAAGCCGTAGCCACACTCACAGCGCCCAGCACCCCAATCGAGGCATGGCAACGATGGGGGATGAATGTCCGTGTTGAAATCGTGCCGCCATTTTGCGCAGGGCTAATCATTGATAGTTTTGGCACAGTTTTATCAACCACATCGCCAAGGTTCATCAATGGTCCGGCAATTAAACGCAAATGTTCTAAACGTTCGCGTAAAGCTGTATTGTCTTCTAATTCTTGGCGCGCCTCATAGCCGGTAATGCCCACATCGCTGGCCCGTAAGACAATTGTCGGCATACCATTGTCAATCAACGTGACATCCAGCCCATCCACATGGTCTTTGACATTCCCCGTTGGAAACAAACGACCGCATAAAGATCCAGCAATATTAACAAACGATATGGCAACAGGGGCGGCGGTGCCTGGCACCCCGCCAATGCTGGCATCACCTTTATAGGTCACACGCCCATTTGGTGTTTGCACATTAAGGTTTGCAAATTGGCCTGTATTGACCATGTGCACATATACTTGCGTTTCATCACCAGTGATTTCAACCAAACCGCGCTCAATCGCAAATGGTCCGACACCGGTTAGGATATTCCCACAGTTTTGCGTATCGCTAACAACTGCCTTGTCCACCTGCACTTGCAAGAACAAATAATCGACATCAACATGCTCGCGATCGGATGGGGAGATGATCGCCACTTTAGAGGTCAAAGGATCAGCCCCACCAATGCCATCAATCTGGCGCGGGTCTGGCGAGCCCATAACGCTCAATAATAAGGCATCGCGTTCATTTGTGTTGGAAGGTAAATCGCTGGCCAGAAAATATGCCCCCTTAGATGTCCCGCCACGCATCCACATACATTTGATGCCATCATCAAAGGTATCATCAGACATATTTTAGACCTTTGTCCTTTAACCGCCCACGCATGTCATACATATCAAGGCCCAGTTCACCTGTCTCAAACCTTGCCCGTTTTGCTTCTTCATTGGCAAGTCGGGCTTGAGCTTTTTCCAAAACTTCATTTGCATCGCAGCGTTGAACCACACAAACCCCGTCATCATCGGCCACAATAATGTCGCCTGGGTTTATGTTTGCCCCCGCACACACCACAGGCACGTTCACCGAGCCAAGGGTTTCCTTAACCGTGCCTTGGGCGCAAATGGCTTTGGACCACACGGGAAAATTCATTTTGGTCAGATCAGCAATATCGCGCACGCCCGCATCGATGATAAGGCCAATGCCGCCTCGTGCCTGCATGGAAGTTGCCAGCAGATCCCCAAAATATCCCGCATCAGAAGGAGAAGTGACAGCCAGCACCAAAATATCGCCCGGCTTGACCTGCTCAATCGCCACATGGATCATCCAGTTATCGCAAGGCGGGGCAAGAATGGTCAGGGCAGAGCCAGCAACACATGGGCCAGAATAAATTGGCCGCATATATGAGGCAAGCAAGCCTGTGCGCCCCTGGGCTTCGTGCACCGTGGCCACGCCGCATTTTGCCAGACCATCGATAATTGCCTGATCGGCCCGCTCGATATTTTGTACCACAATGCCCATAGTGTTACTCATGTTAATTCATCCACTGTTCTGGGATAAACTGTTTCAAACCCTTCGGCATATTTGGCGGGCCGCCCGCCAGCCATGCCACCAGAATTGCGTCTGAAATGATTGCCACGGTTTTCAGCCACGTTGGTATAGTAATTCCATAAATGCTCTTGGCCTTGCATACATTCAATTGCCGCGCGTTTTTTATCCCACACATCTGAAATGTCTAAAAACACATCTGGCTTCCATTCCATCCGCTCGGTCTGGTGCGGTTCAAATAAATAAAGTTGCGGCGCGCCCAAAACCTTTTCACCCGGATTATGCCCCCAAGCTTGAGCAATCATACGACATTCCATCGCAATTTGCGTTGTGTAAGCATGGTCGGTGTTATAGGGATCAATGCGGGAATGGCTCATCATGAATTGCGGTTGAACTTTGCGGATTACATCCACCAATTTGTATTTTGCATCACGATCAAGTTCGAGTGGATAATCGCCTAAATCAAAGAATTGAATGTCGTGCACATCAAGGGCTTTAGCAGCGTTCTCTGCTTCCTTGCGACGCTCGGTTTTCACCTTGTCTAAGGTCATGCCATCCTGCTTCCACAGTTTAGCAGATTCACCGCGCTCACCATAAGATAGACAAACCACGGTAACATCAAAACCGCGCTCCTGATGTAAAGCAATCGCCCCGCCAGCCCGCCAGACAAAGTCGGCGGCATGGGCGCTGATAACCAAAGCTGTTTTGTTTGATGACATATAATTCGTTTCCAGTTTTTTGCCTTTACCAAACATCGACAATAGTGCCAAATACGCAAAAAGAGCAAGTATGGGAGTGTTGAATTTGAACAAAGTCTCAATAATCGGATTTGGTGAGGCAGGTCAGGCTTATGCTCGGGGCTGGAACCAACAAGGTGCGGCAACGCGTGGCTTTTCAATCTCAGCATTCGACATCAAAACATCATCACCCGATTGCGTCATCTCCAATGGAAAATTAGCCGACTATGAGGCGTTTAAAGTGGACGGTGAAACAGACTGTGCCAAAGCCGTGAAAGGGGCAGGGGTCATTGTCTCACTCGTTACCGCAGATCAAGCCCATACTGCGGCCTGTGAAGCAGCAAAACATATGGACAAAGGCGCGTTGTTTTTTGATGGAAACTCTTGCGCCCCTTCAACCAAACTGGATTCAGCAAAAGTGATTGAACAAGCTGGTGGGCGTTATGTTGATATGGCCATTGTTGCCCCCGTTCACCCCACACTGCACCAAACCCCCGTCTTGTTATCTGGCCCTTATGCCAAGGCCGCATTAGATGACGTTGCTTTTTTAAACCTATCGGCAAAGGTGGTTGATGGCCCTGTGGGTAGAGCTTCTGCCATAAAGATGACCCGCTCAATTATGATGAAGGGCCTTGAGGCGTTGATGCTTGAATGCGTATTGGCAGGGCGCAAAGCTGGTGTTGAAGACATTGTTCTTGATAGTCTTGAAGTGACATACCCAGGTTTTGGCTGGAAAGATCGCGCCGCCTATATGTTTGAACGGGTTATGACCCACGGCAAGCGCCGCGCCGCTGAAATGCGCGAGGTTGCCAAAACCGTTGATGATTTAGACCTCAATAATGGCATGGCCGCCGCCACCGTTAATTGGCACCAGCAGATCGGAGACCTTGAACTGGATGCGTCTATATTGGAAGATAAACCATATGGAGCCTATGCCGATTTAGTACTCGATAAAATGGGGAGCAATAAAGATGAGTGTTGATAACGACTATAAAGATATCCCTGGCACCTATGTGTTTGATGCTGAACAAAGTCGTAATGGATATCACCTCAATATGTTCTGCATGGCCTTGCGACACGAGAAAAATCGCACAGCTTTTAAAGCTGATGAGGAAAAGTTTTTAGATGCCTATCCCATGACACAAGCCCAACGCCAGGCCGTTCTTGATCGACAATGGAATGAAATGTTGGCGCTGGGGGGCAATGTTTATTACACCTCAAAACTGGCCGCTTGTGATGGCATAAATTTTCAACAACTTGCCGCCAAAATGACCGGCATGGAATTAGACGACTACCGCGCCATGATGGTGGCTGGTGGTCGTCCAATTGAAGGCAACCGCCGCAAAGCTGACTGGCAGAACAAGGAGACAAATTAATGGCTAAAATAGTTGCCGGTGTCGGCATGTCTCATGTCCCTGCCATTGGTGTCGCCATCGATAGTGGCAATACAGATGATGAATATTGGACACCATTATTTGCCGGTTTTGAAAAATCTAAACAATGGATAAACGATCAAAACCCTGATGTTATAATCGTGGTTTATAACGATCACGCTACGGCTTTTTCTCTCGAACTTATTCCCACATTTGCCATCGGCTGTGCGGCCGAGTATGACATTGCCGATGAAGGCTGGGGCGCGCGCCCCGTACCCCGCGTTGTCGGCCACCCTGAACTGGCCTGGCACATGGCCCAGTCATTGGTGCTCGATGAATTTGACATGACCATCGTTAATAATATGGAGGTCGATCACGGCCTCACCGTGCCGTTGTCTCTCATGTTTGACCAGCCGCAGGAATGGCCATGTCCCGTAGTGCCGATATGCGTAAACGTGGTGCAGTTCCCACCTCCCACAGGCAACCGCTGTTTTAATCTGGGTAAAGCGATTAGACGGGCGGTAGAAAGTTTTGATAAAGATTTAAAGGTCGTTATTTTTGGTACGGGCGGCATGTCTCACCAATTACAGGCCGAACGTGCTGGCTTGATAAATTCGCAATTTGATAATGATTTTTTAGACATGATGGCCAATGACCCGAAAAAAGCTGCCGCCATTCCCCATGTTGATTATTTACGTGAAGCTGGATCTGAAGGCATTGAATTGGTCATGTGGCATGTCATGCGCGGGGCCATTGATGAAGATGCCAAAGAAATTCACCGGCATTATCATGTGCCGGCCTCAAACACAGCCGTTGGACATATAATTTTGGAAAATAAAAAATGAAAATTTGTATAGCTGGTGCCGCTGGCGCCTTTGGTATGAAACACCTTGATGCCGTTAGCGCCATTGAAGACGTTGAAGTGGTGTCTGTGGTTGGTGGTGAACCTGATGATATTGAAAGTTTTGCCAAACAGCGCGGCATTGCCCACTGGACAAAAGACTTATCGGAAAGTCTGGCCCGTGATGATGTTGAGGCGGTTATCTTAGCCACCCCAACCCAACTCCACGCTGCTCAGGCCATTCAATGCTTGCAAGCTGGCAAGCACGTTATGGTCGAAATACCCATGGCCGATAATCTGGATGATAGTGTTGCTTTGGTCGAGGCACAAAAGAAATCTGGCTTTGTAGCGATGGCAGGTCACACCCGCCGCTTTAACCCGTCGCACCAATGGATACGCCAGCGCATTTTATCGGGCGAGCTGACATTGCAGCACCTTGATGTGCAGACGTTTTTCTTTCGCCGCACCAATATGAATGCACTGGGTAAACCGCGCACTTGGACCGATCATCTATTATGGCATCATGCCTGCCACACGGTTGATTTATTTCAATATCAAACGGGCGAAAAGGCAAATGTGGTACAAGCCATGCAAGGTCCAATCCATCCTGATTTAAAAATCGCTATGGATATGAGCATTGGCATGAAAACCCCAACAGGAAAACTCTGCACGCTCACCTTGTCATTTAACAATGATGGACCGCTCGGCACATTTTTCAGATATATTTGCGACAATGGCACCTATATCGCCCGTTATGATGATTTGGTTGACGGTAAAGAAAACCCGATTGATTTGTCAGGCGTTGCGGTTTCAAACAATGGCATTGAACTTCAAGACCGCGAATTTTTTGCCGCTATTAAAGAAGGCCGTGAACCCAATGGCTCGGTTGCCCAATGCTTGCCAGCAATGGAAACTTTGGACGCGTTGGAGAAGGTTTTGCAATAGCGGTTGAGAATTCTGTCCAATAAAAAAGGCGCCCGCTAAGGCACCTTTTCTAATGGTTGAATTTAGTGCGTGCCGCGTTTAAATGGATTTAGTTCAAAGCGGCATGCATTAATGTTTATTTGCGCGCTAACTCTTTCCAGTTACCGTCTTTAATGACAGAAATCGTTACCTCATCAATACCTTGGTGATCGGTTGGTGAATAGGTCACATTGCCATTGGCAATTTCATCTCTGTAATTCAGGCTTTCAATACCTTTTTTGAAGCTTTCATTTGTCAGGTCTTTGCCCGCTGCCTGTAAGGCACGAACAACAAACTCAGCTCCTGATCGCCCAAGCAATGCGCCTGTTCCGGGTAGTTTTTTACCTGTGGCCTTGGTGTATTTCTTAAACCAGGCACCAACAACAGGGTTTTTCAAGCGAGGGAGAATGTCTGACCATGTTGCGGCAGCATATAAACCTTCTGTAACCCCTTTAGGCACCTTGGCCATAACAGTGTGAAAGCCGGCTGATGAACTGATAAAGTCGACATCTTTCCAGCCGATTTTACGTGCGGTTGCATAGGCTACAATTGTTTGGCGGACACCCAAAGCCATAGTCACCAGATCACATTTTGCCGCTTTGAGTTTGGTCAAGGCACCAACAAAGTTAGCAGCATCAGGTTTATGAGTTGTTTCTGCTGCAAAAGTCAGACCCAATGCTTTTGCTTCATCTTTTGCCGCTTCTTCAATTTCCTTACCAAAGTCAGAAGGGATATACATGGCACAAACTCTTTTAATGCCTTTGGTTTCTGCAAACCATTTAACCGCAGTTCTGATTTGCTGATAATAAGACGCTGCAAATGCAAAGTGATAGTCAACAGGCGGCTGCAACATTTGTCGCGCACCAGATAACGGATAGACATTGGCAATTTTCTTTTTATCAATCAGCTTGAACGCTGCAATGTTCATCGGAGTACCAACACCTAAGAACAGGGCGAAAACTTTATCGCGATTGATGAGTTTGTTTACAGCTTGAGTTGCTTTAGGCAGCGAATATCCGTGATCTTCAACAATGAATTTAATTTTGCGACCATGCACGCCGCCTTTGGCGTTGATTTCATCAAAATACATTTGAGCCGCTTTTGAAGAGGGGGCACCAAAGGCTGCAAAAATACCGGAAAGATCGGTGCTTGAGCCAATACGCACTTCAGTGTCTGTAACACCTTGTGTTTGCGCTTGTGCAGCGCTGGCCATCATCATGCCAACAGCAGCACCAATCGCTAATCTTGAAAACTTTTTCATTTATCTTCCTCCAGTTAATTATTTATACATTTGGTCGATTAAGCCTTTGTGGGCTTTTTCAACATAGCCGCGTTTCAATTTCATTGTCGCGGTTAGTTCTTCATCTTCGGCTGTCAACAAAACATCGATCAACCGGAAATCTTTTATCTGTTCAACCCGGGCAAAGTCCTTGTTGGTTTCATCAACAATGGTTTTTATTAAATCCTGAACCGGGTCTGCTGCGCATAACGATGCGTAGTTATTAAACGGTATTCTTTGGTCTTGTGCAAATTTTTCTACATTTTCCTGATCGATCATAATCAAACAGGTAAGGTATTTGCGCTTATCACCAATCACCACCGCATCAGAAATGAACGGTGAAAACTTCAATTTATTCTCTATTTCAGACGGGGTAATGTTTTTACCACCGGCAGTAATAATAATATCTTTTAAACGCCCTGTTATGGTTAAATAGCCATCTTCATCAAGCGAGCCAACATCGCCAGTGCGTAACCAGCCATCATCACACATGGTCTCGGCGGTTTTTTCTGCATTGTTCCAGTAACCGGGAAATACATTGGCACCGCTCATTTGAATTTCACCATCATCTGCAATGCGAATGCTGGTGCCGGGAATAGCAGGGCCTACGGTACCAAGCTTATTGGTTGCCAGATTGTTGACACTGGTAAGGCCGCACCCTTCGGTCATGCCATAGCCTTCAACCAGTGGCACGCCAATGGCGTGATACCACTTTAATAATTCCGGCGAAATGGGCGCTGCGCCACTGGTTGCCTGGCGCATGCGGGCAAGGCCAACCATACGGCGAAGATTGCGCAGTACAACAAAATCCCAGAACTTATACTTTAGGGTCAAAAGAGCAGGGGCTTGATTGCCTTCAATGGTATATTCGGCTCGTTTTAACCCCGTATCTATTGCCATTTTATAGGCCAGTTTGCCCAAACGTGTACCATCGCTAATCAGCAATGAAACGCCCGAATATATTTTTTCCCAAACCCGTGGTACAGCGGTAAAAATTGTCGGACTGACTTCCTGCATATTGTCAAACACGGTTTCAGTACTTTCGGCAAAGTTCACCGTCGATTTGCCAACAATAGGAGTATAAACTGACGTGTTACGTTCAAGTACATGGCACAACGGTAAGAAACATAATTGCTCATCGCTCATCTCGGGTTTAAAAGCATATAAAACCGCCGATTGTGTTGCCATAATATTTTGCTGGCTAACCATCGCCCCTTTGGGTTTGCCTGTAGTGCCTGAGGTGTAAATTAACAAACCAATGTCTTGCGGTTGAGATTTGGCAATTTCTTCTTCAAATAAATCAGGTGTCTC
>JALWJW010000294.1 GCA_026996935.1 Hyphomicrobiales bacterium | reverse complement strand
TAAACGCCCTGGGTGACGTTGGTTTTATTATCGCACCGGGAACGTATCATTACTTTCATGTTGAATCGGCTCAACAGGCTTTTCCGGAAGCTGAAACACTGATTTGTCCCGGCATTGAGCAAAAGCTGCCTGAGCTTAAATTTGACTGGCTGTTGGGCGATCAGCCAGATCCGCGTTTAAAAGAAGATTTTGAGCAGGTTCTCATTCGCGGCAGTCGCTATATGGGGGAAGTTGCGTTTTTCCACAAACAAACAAAGACCCTCATTCTGGTTGACCTGATTGAAAACATTACGGATCAAACACCAGATACAAATTTCACCTTGAAACTATGGTGGAAACTTATCTTTCGTATGTGGAACCACCCTAAACCTGCCCCGGAATATCAATGGGGCTGGAAAGACAAAAAGGCGGCAAAGCATTCCATCGAGCGTATTTTAGCTTGGGATTTTGAACAAATCATTCTTGCCCATGGCGACCTGATCCGAACCAATGCCAAAGAATTTGCCCGCAAGGCGTGGGAAGTTCCGCTCAGTTGGCCGCTCACCTGAAAGTTATAAGATTGCATATAGATGCGCCCTCACCTATTCTTAAGCCATGAAAATAAAATCCATTGACCACCTCGTCCTCACCGTTGCCTCGATTGAAATAACCAGCACCTTTTATGAGAATGTATTGGGGATGAGGCGAGACGTGTTTGGGGCTGGGCGGGTGGCGCTTGTGTTTGGCAATCAGAAGATCAATTTGCATCAAGTGGGGCAAGAATTTGAACCCAAAGCACGTTTGGCAACGGCTGGATCGGCTGATTTGTGCTTTATTGTTGAAGATGTGGCAGCCGCTCATAAGCATATTTTGGCTTGCGATGTAAAAATAATTGAAGGACCGATTGAGCGCACAGGGGCTAATGGCGCCATTTTATCGATTTATCTACGTGACCCTGATGGGAACTTACTCGAAATCAGCCAATATATATAAGCTTACTGTTGTTTCAACTCGTTGTAATTAAACACGGTATCAACAGCTAAAACCTGCGGTGTAAACAACTGAGATGGAAGGTCATTTGAGATACAGGTGACATATCTGGCGATTTGGTAAAAATTCTGGAGATTTACAGGGCGGTCCTTTATCTTTTGAAGTTTGCTGGTTTTACAGTTTCTAGCCTTACTCTGCCATATGAAAAACGGCACATCCAATTCAATTTTTCGTGGCGTTTTAAAACCATGAACAATGGTGCGACCATCCTCATACAAACGCTGGCCATGATCGCTAAAGTAAATAAGCGTTGCCGGACGGGCTGTTGCCTCAAGGCGCTCAATGAGTTGCTCAATAAACCAGTCAGTTGTTAAAATAGAGTTGTCATAAGCATTAACGATTTTATCACGCAATGAAGGTGAGTATGCCGCGTCACCTTCAATGATTGGCAAAAATTTACGAAACTGTTCTGGCACTCTTTTTCGGTATACGGCATGACTACCGCGTGTTGCCAGAAACAGAAACTTTTTCTTGCCGTTGTGATTGGCAATGAACTTATCGACAAGAGGCAATATCGCCAAATCAGTCAGGTAAAACTTTTCATTTCGCCCTTCTGGCCTTGTGAGCATAATTGAATTGGCATCATGGGCCATTATTGTATTGCTACTGGAATTCCTCCCCAAAAGATTGGTGTTTGATATCCAGGTTGTATCAAATCCGGCTAATCTTACATCCCCAACCAATGATGGCACACCAAGCAAGTCACGTTCATCACCAACAACAAGGGGGGTGAACATATGGATAAGTGAAATAACAGAACTGTTGGCAGGCGAAATTGCTTTTGAGAAAACGATAAGTTGGTTTTTTCGTTGGTCTAAATTGGGTGTTGTCTTACGATGGTAGCCATACAAACTCAGGTTTTTCCGACGCATGGACTCGCCAATAATAACGATAACAATGTCATCAAGCTTTTGCTGTTGCTCTAGCGACAAAGATGCCGGCTTGTTTAAAAAACTTGCCTTTCTTTTTTTGCTTATCAGTTCAATTTCTTTTTGCCAGGCCGAATACTTGAATGCCAAACGATAAGCATGGACATAAGAATAAACATCCAACCGCGGTTTGTGGAAATAGTCGAGAACAGGTATCGTCATCGCAAGCAGAACAACACCAGATAACCGCTGGCGCCAGCCAACAAACTTCACTGATGAACTGGTCAGCCTCCAAAGGCAAAAACCATAAAAAACACCCAAAGCCACCGCCGCAACAGGCAGCACCGGCCCCATAAGAGGAATGAATTCTTTTATGTCAGCCCAATCAGAATTGAGCAAAATCTGAAGCGCCCCATACTCAAACGGGATATCAAACTGAATAAAAGATGAGATATTTGCCAACTGGAGAGCGATGATTGGCACTGACAGGATAATGGCTAAAAACTTAGGGATGTTTTTGATAATCAATAGATATACAATGACGATCAACACAAAAACGGTAGTGTAAAGTACGCTTGGGTATGCGCCCCATCCAATAACAAATCCTGGTAGAAACAAGATGGCCGCCAGCAAAAAGTCCAATAACAATGTACGCAGGTTGTTTAGCATGTAAGCTTGCTACCCTTTTGAGTATTCTTTTGTGTGTTAAAACACACATGCCCGGGCATTATAAATGCACTCAACTGTATGGGTGCAGCACGCATCGCGTCAACAAAAAATCATTTCAAAAAATTTGACCTACGTGTTTGAGTGTTTTGCTTATAGCCAAGAATTTTCGAAAACCCAATTTAGTGTGTGCCGCGTTTAAATGAATTCAATCATTAACTTGCTGGCATTCACTTGTTGGCATTCACTTGTTGGCATTCACTTTCTGGTAAGAGGCAGGCATTGGGAAACAAGACTGTTCATGCCAGTAAAGTAGTTTCAACTCAACGCGACACGCACTGATGCGTGGGAAGGTAATGGAACAAATCGGACGAATGAGGCCACTTTATCTATTTATCTACATGACATGGAGGGAAATTTAGTCAAAATCAGCCAATATTTGTTAGGTTGTCATGGTTTCTTTGAAATGATGAAAATTTTCTCTAGTC
>JALWJW010000293.1 GCA_026996935.1 Hyphomicrobiales bacterium | reverse complement strand
TTGGGTTTTCATCTGTAAAATTTCGGAAAAAAACTTCATTCATGTCTCAAAATATGGGTCAAAGGCTTAGGGCTTGCACGGTTTAAGGATAACTATAGCCAATTACAGTGCTATTGGCAGCGAGAAAACTATGGTATTGAAATACTTATAATTTGTAATTGAAAATACGTCATGCCCAAAAATGGCAAAGGAAAGATTGGTGAACTCTAAACCGCGACCAGAACCTGATTCTACACACAGTCAAACTGAAGATCCAACGCTAAATGCCAAGGCGGTTGAGGGCGAGGAATATAACGAACTGGGATTGCCGGAACTGGTAACCAAAATACATCATACGAGCGATGGATTACGCCTGCAGACTTTAGTCCGTTTGCGTTGGCTTGCAGTTATCGGCCAGACCGTTGCTGTTCTTGTGGTGTATTTTCTGTTTGAGTTTTCCTTGCCGATCGTTACAGCCAGTTTAATTATTTCATTATCAGCATGGCTTAATATTTTCTTATGGGTGCGCTGGTCACATAATTTTAGGCTTTCAGATCGGTTTGCTGCAGTTCTGTTGGGCTATGATATTTTACAATTGGCCGCATTACTTTATCTGACCGGTGGATTGGAAAACCCGTTCTCATTTTTGTTTTTGGTGCCGGTAACCGTTTCTGCGGGAACATTGGCTTTTTCCAAAACCGTTGGTTTAGGCTTTTTAAGCATGGGGCTGGTAACACTTTTAGCTTTTTTTCATTTCCCTTTGCCCTGGCAACCGGGAGAAGAGTTTAAGCTCCCGGTTTTATATTTAAGTGGCATGTGGAGCGCGATTGCCTGTGGCTTATCATTTGCATCAATTTATGCATATCGGGTTTCAACAGAATCGCGTGATATGTCTGATGCGCTGGCCGCAACTGAATTTGTGTTGGCACAGGAGCAGCGTCTGTCAGCTCTTGATGGGTTAGCCGCTGCTGCTGCCCACGAATTGGGCACGCCACTGTCAACGATCGCCCTTGTTGCCAAGGAACTCAAAAGCGAAATGCCCGATAATGAAGATGTACAAGCCGACCTTGATCTCCTGTCTTCGCAAACCGCACGTTGCCGCGAGATTTTAGGCCGGTTGGCCAATCGGGATGGTTTGAACGGGGATATGCATTCCCAGTTAAAAATGAGTGTATTGCTTGAGGAATTGATTGACCCTTTGCGTTCTGAAGTAAACGAAATTATTTTAGATGCGCGCAGTAAGGATCGTATCAGCGCCGAACCGATTGTCACCCGACATCCCGGCATTCGATATGGCTTGACCAACCTGCTTGAAAATGCGGTAGATTTTGCCAAGTCTTCTGTAACCATTAAATTGCGCTGGACCGCCAAAGAAGCAATCGTCATGATTATTGATGACGGACCAGGTTTTTCAGAAGATATTATTGATCGTTTAGGTGAACCTTATGTTACCACACGCAAGGGCTATGGGGCAAAAGAACTGGCGCGAACCCCAAGTACAGATCATCAGGGTATGGGACTAGGCTTTTTTATTGCCAAGACTTTGTTAATGCGCTCTGGCGGCACGGTCGTATTGGCAAACCTTGCCCAGCCAGATACGGGGGCAACAATTCGAATTTCGTGGCCACGAAATATGATCGAACCCAAGAAACGTAGCTGGTCATTTTAGAAGTTGTTGAAAAATAACGGTTTTTAAAGACGTTAAACAAATTCACTTTTTCTAATAAACAGAATTGCCAAAACCGAAAATTAAGGCAATAATAGGCGCACATAAGTATCAGATAATATTGCCGCTTTTTGGTTCGGCCCTAAAATAGAGTATTTGAGAAAACGATGACAGATGAAGTAGCTGCCCTAGAAGATAAAACTCTACTCCTTGTGGATGATGACCGTCCGTTTCTGACCCGATTAGGTCGGGCGATGGAAAGCCGTGGCTTTGAAGTCAAAACGGCTGAAACGATTGCCGAAGGCATGGTTGCTGTTCGCTCTGCCCCGCCTGCTTTTGCTGTGGTGGATATGCGTTTGGAAGACGGTAACGGCCTTGATATTATTGAAGAATTGCAAAAACAACGCCCGAATGCCCGCGGCATCGTTTTAACCGGCTATGGCAATTTGGCAACAGCGGTTTCCGCAGTAAAACTGGGTGCCGCAGACTATCTGGCAAAACCGGCTGATGCTGATGCTGTTTTTGCAGCTCTTATGGCTGGCAACGAAGATCGCAATGCGTTACCGGAAAATCCGATGTCGGCTGATCGCGTACGCTGGGAACACATTCAGCGTGTTTATGAATTGTGTAACCGCAATGTTTCTGAAACAGCACGCCGTCTAAATATGCATCGGCGTACACTTCAGCGCATTCTGGCAAAACGCGCTCCACATTAATCGGCCTATTCAATTATTGATTTAGGGTCAAAGTGGTTCTGTAACCGCATAGATGCTGCGCGCGCTATTCTTAGTGTTAAAGCTTTGCGCCGGCCAGCATTTAGTTTTTTCTCTTGTGGAAATCTGGAAATTTCAGCCCCAAAAGCGTCAGCGACAATGAGACCGGCTTCAAGAGGAAAAATGCTTTCCTCAAGTTCTATTGGCCGGGCAAAAAACAATTTATCGCAATAATCCCAATATTCGTGCCATTTATGGTCTGCTTGAAAATCAGCCAGCGATGACTTGATTTCAACAATCCATATTTCGCCCTTTTCTCCAACCGAAATAATATCAGGCCGCCGCCCTGTTGCTAACGTAAATTCGCATAGGGTTGCATGCCCCACATCACGTAACATGCGACAAACACCACGTTGCACACTGGCAGCAGTGGCAGATTGACGGCCATCATGTATGATTAGTTTATCATTAGTTGACATTACGGCAAGTTTTCTGTGGATTTATATGGTTCCTGAGTATATGGTTCTCCCATAATAGCCGTAAAGTGGATGAAATGAAATTATCTCTGAAATTTCTGATGTCGGTTGCCGTTCTTGGTGCAACATTTAGCTTTGTTTCTGGTAGTATCAAAGCAGATGGTGCAAAAAAAAATAGCAAAATACCTCTACCGCGCGCAAAACCACATCTGCCCTCCACTGA
>JALWJW010000292.1 GCA_026996935.1 Hyphomicrobiales bacterium | reverse complement strand
TATCGTTGGTCAAACCTGGGATGGCCCACCATTGGCGCTTAAAACCAAAGGTGATCCGGTCACTTATCAGGCACCAAAAGAGGGTGCAATGGCCTGGGTTGACGGATTGGCGATGCCAAAAGGTGCTAAAAACATCGATCAGGCTTATGAGCTTATCAAGTACTCATACGCACCAGAACCTGCTGGTAAAGCGATTGATAAGCATGGCTATAATTCACCAATTCTTGGCGCTGATAAATTTGCTGGCGCTGCTTATAAGAAGAACTTTGCAGAAGCCTATCCAGGTGATGCATTGGCAAACTTGAACCCATGGCCTGCTGAAGCACCATGGTATGCTAAAGTTCGTACTGAATTTGTGAATAAATTCAAAAGCGCATAAGTATCGCTTTATCGATATAACAATTTGTTCCAGGGAGACAGAATTCCCCCTGGAGCTTCCAAAACCATATAAAAATCATAAAAAATAATCCGGGAAATAATCGGGTACAGGGAGGGTCTCTCATGGGGACGGGAGTAGGTGTTGATCTGCAGGATATGTGGATTAAGTTCGGTGATTTTGTTGCCGTACGAGAAGCAAACGTCAATATTAAGGGCGGCGAATTTTTTTCATTTTTAGGCCCGTCTGGTTGCGGTAAAACAACCATTTTACGCGCAGTGTCAGGTTTTTTAGAACCAGCCGAAGGCAAAATACTAATCGGTGGTAATGACATGGCCGGCAAGGGGCCAAATGAGCGGCCAACGGCGCTGATTTTTCAAAATTTAGCCCTTTTCCCTTTAATGAAAATCTGGGAAAATATAACGTTTTCAATGGAAGTGCGCGGCGTTGGTGCTGCACAGCGGCGCAAACGCGCTGACGAACTTATCGATATGATTGCTTTGCCGGGGCAGGGCGATAAAGTCCCGTCTGAACTATCAGGTGGCCAAAAACAACGCGTGGCGATTGCGCGGGCTTTGTGTGCTGAACCAGATGTGCTGTTGCTTGATGAACCCCTATCAGCCCTTGATCTGAAACTGCGTCAGCATATGCGTACTGAATTGCGCGAAATTCAACAACGTGTTGGCATTACCTTTATCTACATTACCCACGATCAGGGCGAAGCTTTAACGATGTCAGATAGTGTTGCCGTGATGAAGGCTGGTATTATCGACCAGATTGCTGACGGTAAATCGATTTATGATGATCCTGCAACCGCTTTTGTTGCGTCTTTCGTGGGTGAAAACAATATGTTCCGCGGCAAAGTAAAGTCTATCCATAAAAATGGCATGGCTGTTCTTGATACAAACCGAACAGGCGAATTACGTGCTCGTATTGCAACAGATGCTCGCGCCAAGCTGAATGTTGGTGATGAAGCAATGATGTTCATCAGACCTGAAGCACTTAGCCTTTCTGAGAAGAAAACATCATCCAATACGCGAATAAAAGCGCAGGTGCGTCATTCTGAATTTGAAGGTCAAAGCTATAATGTGTTCCTTGAAGGCACTGAAGGCAAAGAAATGAAAATGTCCCTTATTAATCGCGGTGAGAAACAGTTATTTGATGCTGGCACCTCGTTAACAATGGACTTTGATCCGCATCAGGCCGTTGTGGTGCCTGCGGGCGAACTGGCAAGTGAGTAATTGCCATGAGCGGATTTATGAAACAATATTTTAAAAACAACGGACTGGTGATGGGCTGGGCGTTGATCGCACTGGTAAGCTTTTGGGTTTTTGTTTTAATCCTGCTTCCACAACTTTCAATGCTCGATTTTTCGTTCCGTTTTGATTTACCTCCATCAGAGGTTGGTGGCCCCAAAGATGTTTGGACATTGCAAAATTACAAATATTTGTTCTTTGGCGCTGAAGGCAGTGGCGACAGTTTCAACAAGGTCGATATGGCCGTGTTTGGCCGCACACTTCTTGCTGCAGCATTCGTAACCATCATTGATCTTATAATATGTTACCCGTTGGCCTATTATCTGGGCCAGAATAAAGGTGGCGGTTTTATCCGAGTTTTGGTTGTGTTATTGATTATCCCTTATTGGATCAATGAAATTCTACGCGCTTTTGCCTTTAGAATTATTTTTGGTGATAACGGTGTCATCAATGATTTCATCATGTTTATTGGCATTGTCGATCACCCGATTGACTTCTTCAGGGCCAATGTGGCGCTGTATTTCGGCCTCGCATATACCTACATTCTGCTGATGATCTTTCCAATGTATAATGTCATTGAAAGTCTTGATCGTAACCAGATTGAAGCGGCCCGCGATATGGGTGCATCCTGGTATATGATTCACAAACGTATTGTTATTCCGTATGCAAAACCGGGTATTTCCTCGGGTTGTACGATGGTGTTTATGCTGACGGCTGGCGCGTTGGCCGCCCCGCAGATTCTCGGCGGGCCATCCAGTCTTTGGTTTACCCAGCTCGTCTATCAATGGTTTAACGACAATGTGAACTGGCAACAGGGCGCGGCCTATGCTATATTCCTGCTTGTTGTTTGTATTGGCATTGTGCTTGGTGTTATGCGCTTGTTTAAAGTAAGCATGGGGGACATTGGCAAATGACAAAACAACCCTTACTTATGCGCATTGGCTTAGGCATTTATCTGGTATTGTTCTTTACATACCTCTTGGGCCCATTGATTTTAATGAGCATTACAGCTTTTAACTCCAATTCATACCCGCAAGTCTCGCCGTGGGATGTTCTGACTTTTGAATGGTTCCGTGCTGTCATTGAAGATGACAAATTATTATACGGTCTGTTTAACAGTTTCCGTATTGCTTTGTTGACGATCGTTCTGTCGGTTTCAATGGGTTTGGCAGGGGCGCTCATTCTCACCCAAATCTGGCCTAAACTGCGTTCAACCTATTATACGGTGCTGATTGCGCCAATCCTTATTCCTGGTGTTGTTCTGGGTATTTCAACATTGGTGTTCTGGGATCGCTTGAACGGTATTTTGGGTTTCTCTGATACCAGCCTTTTCAAAAATGGTATCTTTTTGACGGTGCTGGGTCAGTCCACCTTTATCGCTTCATATTGTATGCTGGTTTTTGTAGCCCGTTTACAGCGTTATGATA
>JALWJW010000291.1 GCA_026996935.1 Hyphomicrobiales bacterium | reverse complement strand
GCCTTTGCCGAAGCTTGAGTTCATGACCCAGCGGCACTTTTCGATATAGGCACCTTTTTCAGTGCCTTTGAGACGGACAGTGCCACCTTCAACGGCTTTATCGCCCGGAAACCGCACGTGCTCTTTTGAACTCACAAAATTGTCCATACGACCATTATCAGCATAAGAAACCGCACTTAAAGAAACCAAAGCTGCGCCAACCATAAAGCCGCCAAAAATATTTTTAAGTTTGCTGTTCATTGCAAAAATCCTTGTTCACAACCGTCTCATTTTCAATCTACACCAATTCAAGGATGTTTTCCATAGCGCGTTGCGTTAAACTGGCCATAGTGTGTCACGTTAAACTGGAATGACTTAAGGCTCGACTTCGTGCATACTTTATTTTTGATTCGTTTCGTTGTTTTTATGCGTGCCAAATTTGGCCGAATTGCGGGTTTATATATTCAAGTGATGAAGACAACATTTTAAAGAGCACGTGGAAAAAAGACTGGGCAAGGCAAAATATGGCAAATGCAGACGACTTGTTTGGGGATTTACCCCCTCAAAAAGCACCAGAGAAAAAACAAGAAAAAACACCTTTAAAAGCGGTGCCGCAAAGCGCTGCGCCAAAACCCGCCGCACCAACACCCGTTCAGGAAGCAGCCCCATCATCATCAGGTGATTATTCTGCCGCTGACATTGAAGTGCTTGAAGGACTGGAACCTGTGCGCCGTCGCCCCGGCATGTATATTGGTGGTACCGATGAAAAAGCTTTGCATCATTTGTTTGCCGAAGTGATCGATAATTCAATGGATGAAGCCGTTGCGGGTTTTGCCTCTTTTATTGAGGTTGAATATGACGCTGAAGGGTACTTATCCATCACCGATAATGGCCGCGGCATCCCGATTGATCCACACCCTAAATTTAAAGACAAATCGGCTCTTGAGGTTATTTTAACCACGCTGCATGCGGGCGGTAAATTTGATTCAAAAGTGTATGAGACATCAGGCGGTTTGCATGGCGTTGGTATTTCTGTTGTTAATGCGCTGTCGATTGATCTGATTGTAGAAGTGGCGCGCGATCAAACACTGTTCCGTCAAACTTTTTCAAAAGGCGTGTGTAATGGCCCTGTTGAAAATTTGGGTAAGGTGCACAACCGCCGCGGGACAAAAGTACGGTTTTTGCCAGACCCTGAAATTTTTGGTCCTAAAGCAAAATTCCGTCCTAAAACCTTGTTTAAAATGGCTCGTTCAAAAGCCTATCTTTTCGGCGGTGTTCAAATTCGCTGGATATGCGATCCGATCCATTTGGGCGAAAAAGACGACACGCCCCAAAAAGCAGTTTTGCATTTCCCCGGCGGTCTGAAAGATTATCTTGAAGAACGCATCGAGGGCAAACCGCGCGTCACTGATGAAGTGTTCGCTGGCAAGGTGAAAAAAGAAGGCGGCCACGGTTCTGTCGAATGGGCGATTTGCTGGTTTGGCGGCGGTGATGGATTTATCAATTCATACTGTAACACCGTGCCAACCATTGAAGGGGGCACCCACGAAGCCGGCTTGCGGCTATGCCTGTCGCGCTCGCTTAAAGCTTATGGCGAATTGGCGGGCAACAAAAAAGCCGGCATGATTACGCCTGAAGATGTAATGTCATCGGCTGGTATTATGCTTTCTGTTTTTGTTCGCGAACCTGAATTTCAGGGCCAGACCAAAGAAAAACTATCAACCGCCGAAGCCTCAAAAATTGTTGATTCAGCCGTGCGCGATCATTTCGATCACTGGCTGACAGGCTCGCCTGCACAAGCCGATAAATTGCTCGAATGGGTGGTTGATCGGGCTGAAGATCGCGTCCGTCGCCGCCAACTTAAAGATGTTAATCGCAAGTCTGCCATTAAACGGTTGCGCTTGCCTGGTAAACTTTCTGATTGCGCCAGCAAAACCAAAGAAAATACCGAATTGTTCATCGTGGAAGGGGACTCTGCCGGCGGTTCTGCCAAGCAGGCCCGAAATCGTAACAATCAGGCAATTTTGCCGTTGCGCGGTAAAATCTTAAATGTCGCCTCGGCCAGCCGTGATAAGATTGGTCAAAACCAACAGTTGAATGACCTGATCCAAGCGCTTGGCGTTGGCTTGCAAGATCGTTACCGCGCCGATGATTTGCGCTATGATCGCATTATTATCATGACCGATGCGGATGTTGACGGTGCCCACATCGCCAGCTTGCTGATTACATTTTTCTATCAAATGATGCCGCAGCTTATTGAAGACGGTAATTTATACCTTGCCGTGCCGCCGCTTTATCGCATTTCGCAAGGGGCAAAAACTGCTTATGCGCGCGATGATGAGCATAAAGAGCAGTTATTGGAAACAGAATTTAAGGGCCGTGGAAAAGTTGAAATTTCACGCTTTAAAGGCTTAGGCGAAATGATGCCCGCTCAACTTAAAGAAACCACCATGGACCCGAAAAAGCGCACAGTCCTTCGCGTGGCTATTGCTGGCGATGACCGCAAAGGTACCGATAACGCCGTTTCCCAACTCATGGGCACAAAACCCGAGGCCCGCTTCAACTTCATCACCGAGAGGGCGCAATTTGTTGTTGATGATGATTTGGATATTTAGCAATTAACCCTTGTCGACAAACCGTTTTAAAACTTTAAGGTTCAGTTCTGGCATACTACCCATCCATATGGTGTGCTCGCTATGGTCTTTCATCACATCACCGGTGTTGGCATGCCAAAACACGGTTAGGCCCTGGCGGTTGAGCGCCAGCCAGTTGAGGATGGTGCCGAAAGATTCCGGACCAACGGTGATTTGAATGCTGCCAGTGGGATGAGGGCCAACGGGTTTGTCATGAAAGTGACCAATCTCGACATTGAATAGTTGCTCTAATTGTTGAACAACCCCAATCGCGATGGGCTTAGTGTCGCCATCATAATATATATGAGCATGATAATCGCCTTGGCTTTGCATAAGATATCTTTCTGATCGGGCAGTTTGTCACCTGCACTTGATGGCAATGTTAAGATAGTGTCGGTTTAATATGGTAATTGCTTAGAGGGATAAAAGATATGGCTGCAACACCACCAATTTGT
>JALWJW010000290.1:11524-12686 GCA_026996935.1 Hyphomicrobiales bacterium | reverse complement strand
GTGGTGTTATTCATATCGGTAATAAGACCATTCCGGCAGGCCGGATGGGTGAGGATCCTTCAAATGAATTATCAAAAGCATTAGAAGATGCAGGATTTGAACTTGGTCGATTAAAAACCGGCACACCAGCCCGTCTTGATGGTAAGACAATTGATTGGGATGTATTGGAAAAACAAGAAGCTGATAAGGTACCTATTCCATTTTCATTTATGACAGATGAAATCAAAGTTCCTCAGATTGCCTGTTATATTACGCATACCAATAGTCAAACCCATCAGATTATTGAAGATAATCTTAGTAAATCGGCCATGTATTCCGGCAAAATTGAAGGTACCGGCCCACGTTATTGCCCATCAATTGAAGATAAGATTGTACGCTTTAACGAAAAACCCAGCCATCAGATATTTTTAGAACCTGAAGGTCTAGATGATGACACGGTTTATCCAAATGGTATTTCAACGTCTTTGCCTGAAGATGTGCAGAAAGCGTATATTAGAACAATAAAAGGTTTGGAGAATGTGAGAATACTCCAACCTGGATATGCTATTGAATATGATTATATTGATCCACGTGAATTATACGCCAGCCTGGAAACGCGGAAGTTGAAGCGATTATATCTTGCAGGCCAGATTAATGGGACTACTGGCTATGAAGAAGCAGGTGCGCAAGGATTAATTGCAGGTGCCAATGCGGCGCGTGCTGTGATGAATAAAAGTCCAATGGTATTTGATCGATCTCAGGCTTATATGGGAGTGATGGTTGATGACCTGATTACACGTGGTGTTCTTGAGCCGTACCGAATGTTTACATCGCGGGCCGAGTATCGGCTTTCATTGCGGGCCGATAATGCAGATCAACGATTAACTCAATTTGGTATTGATTTTGGGATTGTTGGAACTCAACGAAAAGATTTGTTTAATAAGAAGATGTTGACGTTAAAGAATGCACGTGAAATGGCATCGACTTTACGTTTATCTCCCAATGAAGCTGAAAAGTATGGGATCAAGTTAAATAAAAATGGTGTCAAACGCAGTCTTGCCGAGCTTTTATCTTATCCTGATGTTTCAATGGAACAGTTGCTTAAAGTATGGCCCCAATTAGCCGATTTCTCATCGCAGATTATTGAGCAAATTGAAGCTGATGCGATTTATTCAGGTTACCT
>JALWJW010000290.1:0-11514 GCA_026996935.1 Hyphomicrobiales bacterium | reverse complement strand
ACCTGGAACGTCAGAATAAAGATATTGCAATGTACAAAAAAGATGAAGGTTTGAAAATTCCTGATGGATTTGACTTTCAAGAGGTTAATGGTTTGTCGGCTGAATTAAAACAAAAGCTGACAAAAGTGAACCCTGGCACGTTGGCACAAGCTTCACGTATTGATGGGATGACACCGGCAGGTTTAACTCTATTGTTGGCTTATATTAAAAAACCACAATTGCGTAAACGGGCATAATATGACGGTCATTCCTGAAAGTGCATCACGTCAAGATGTAGTTGATAGTTTTAATGTTTCACGTGAATCATTGAAAAAATTGGATATTTTTGTCGAGCTGTTGAAAAAATGGCAAAAAAGTATCAATTTAGTTGGTCCAAAAGAAATAGAGCGATTGTGGTCACGTCATATTGCTGATGGTTTGCAATTGGCTCAGGCTGTGCCTCAATCGGTGAAATCTATTGTGGATCTTGGTTCAGGTTCTGGTATTCCAGGGATAATTATTGCGATTGCATTAGAGGCGCGCGCGGTTGAAGTGCATCTTGTGGAGAGTAATGGTAAAAAGGCTGCCTTTATGCGTGATGCCATTCGTAAAACGCAAGTTGCTGGTAAGGTCCACTGTGCGCGAATCGAGGATGTTTATAATCAGCCTTGGGTGGATAGAATTGAACTGGTTACAGCGCGGGCTCTTGCACCATTGCCGTTACTGGTGAAATTATCTGTGCCATTTGTAGAAAATAGTGGAGAAATGCTGTTTCTTAAGGGAGAAGCTGTGGACAGTGAATTGACGGAAACTGCAAAATACTGGAATATGAAACATATTCTGATACCGAGTCGCACCAATGTGGCTGGATGTATTCTCAGTATAAAGGAAGTTCGTCATGTCCCAGGTGTCTCAACATAAAACAGCAGTGACTCAGCCGCGTATTTTAGCAATAGCTAACCAAAAGGGTGGTGTTGGAAAAACAACAACAGCTATTAATTTGGGTACTGCTCTTGCCGCAGTTGGTGAAAAAGTTTTAGTCATTGATATTGATCCGCAAGGCAATGCCAGCACCGGGTTGGGGTTGGAGCGTGATGGTCAGCGAAATTCAACATATCATGTGTTGATGGGTGAGGCGGCTTTGGACAGTATTATTATGGAATCTGAAATTCCCGGGCTTCATTGTGCACCATCATCAATGGATTTATTGGGGGCTGAACTGGAGTTGGCTCAAATAAGTCGCAAGACTTATCGGTTAAAAGATGCTATTGCGGCAATGTGTGGTGTTAAAGAATATTCATACATTTTGTTTGATTGTCCACCGTCGCTGAATTTGTTGACGATTAATGCTTTGTCTGCGGCTGATGCTATTCTAGTACCTTTGCAATGTGAATTTTATGCATTGGAAGGTCTGAGTCAGTTGCTTAAAACAGTAGAACGTGTTCGTAAAAGCTTAAATCCAAAACTATCTGTTCAGGGTGTTGTGTTGACGATGTATGATCGACGTAACTCATTATCAGAACAAGTGGCAGATGATGTACGTAGTGTTTTGGGTGATAAAGTTTATCAAACGGTAATTCCGCGAAATGTGCGGGTTTCTGAAGCGCCTTCATATGGGCAACCGGTTTTGCTTTATGATAATGCTTGTGCTGGCAGTCAGGCATATATTTCTTTGGCATCAGAGATTATTCGCCGTGAACGTACTTTAATCGCAGCGTAAGACTGCATCATATAAAATTATAAGGGCTATTATAGCATGACACAGGCAGCAAAAAAGCGTCTTGGCCGGGGGTTGGCCGCACTTATTGGGGATGATGTAACAGAAGAAGGCGTCATTGCAGATGCCAAAAGTCTTCGCCATGTGCCGATTGAATTTTTACGCGGAAGCCCAAATAATCCGCGTAAAAGCTTTAAGCCGGAAGACCTGGAAGATTTGTCGAATTCTATTCGAGAAAAGGGTTTGTTACAGCCGCTTGTTGTTCGTTCAGGTAAAACACCTAATTCATATGAAATTGTTGCAGGTGAACGACGCTGGCGCGCGGCACAAATTGCCGGTGTTCATGAATTGCCAGTTCTTATTAGAGAGCTGGATGATGGAGAAATGCTTGAAATAGCGCTGATTGAAAATATTCAGCGTTCTGATCTTAATCCAATTGAGGAAGCAACAGGTTATTCACAATTGATTGAACAGTTTGGTTACACGCAACAAAAATTAGCGGAGTCTATTGGTAAAAGTCGCAGTCATATTGCAAATATGATGCGTTTGTTAAATTTACCGGAAAGTGTTCGTGATAAAGTTGAAGAAGGCGTTTTATCAGCCGGTCATGCTCGTACTCTTGTGGCGGTCAAAGAACCGGAAGTTTTAGCTGATAAAATGATAAAACTTGGGTTAAGTGTACGTGAAGCCGAAAACCTGATAAAAGAACCGCAAGATGCAGCTAAAACTGTTTTGCGCAGTAAAATTGCTAAACCGCAAAAAACCGCAGATGTTAAAGCACTTGAAAAAGAACTAACCGAAGTTCTTGGTTTATCAGTTGAAATTCAAGTTGGTAAAAAAGAAACAGGAACAGTTTCGATTCAATACTCCACGTTAGAGCAGCTTGAATCTGTTTGTGAAAAATTGAAAAAATAACATCACCTTGAACGCGATAAACGACCAAGATTCAGAATTGTTCTTTCGCAAATTGTAAAAGACAATTCTGGATTTTTTCGGGTTTGTGCGATGGAATCAAATACGGTTTTTAAGCCTGATTTTAATGATTTGGCGTGCCAGTTTGATAGTTGGCGTTTTACTAATGATTGCCGTTTGAAAAAGATTGGTGGTCGGGCATTGCGAATTAGGTTGTCAATGGGTTGACCATTATCCTGATCTGATTTCATCGAAAGTAAACGCATTAAATGCATGGAAATGACATTTAGAATTTGCGCTGCTTGCGTGCCGGTTAGAATGAGTTGTTCAATTTTATTTAATGCCTCAGCACTTTGACCAAGAAGGGCAGCATCACATAATGCTTCAATTGTATCGGCAAGAGGGTCACCGCTTAATAATTCAATCTCATGAATTGTGATTGAATTATTTTGTTGATTGTAATTGATTAGTTTTTCAATTTCCTGTTCGATAAGACCTCGATGATTTCCAACTGATTCGACCAGGGCACGTGCCGTTGGTTGATCAATAGTTTTATTGGCTTTTGAGAATTGGTCTTGAACAAAACCACTCAGCTCTGCCGGGGTGTCATCATAAAATGGAATGCAGGCAGCGTTTTTAGCTTTTTCAAAGGTTTTTCGTAATGCTGATGATCTGGTAAGATTTCCCGCTTCAATGAGTAAAATATTTCTCGTATCTGTTACGGCAAGATAATCTGGGATTTGTTTTATAGTGGCAGATCCCGGATCTTTGATGGTAATGACTTTACTGTCTCCGGTAAAGGACATAGACATTGCTTCATCGCGTAAAATGCCAGGAGTGTCCTTGATTTGCTTTTCTTCAAGTGTTTCAATTGAAAACGGATCATCAAGTGAGCCAATTACAGTGAGAATAATTTGCTTTGCGGCATTGCGTATTTTTGCTTCATTTGGGCCAAATAATAAAATAGCTGAAACAGGAAGGTTTTTTTGTTGAGTTAATCTATGCAGGTCGGCGGGTTTATATATAGCCATCGCAGAAAATCTTTAATGAGATGCAAAATAGGCAGCAAGACGGGTTCTAATGTCATTTCCCACCTGTTTGGCTGCACGTTCTTGTGCTGAAATTTTAGCCTGATAATCAGAAAAAGGAGCCGCGGTTTTATCATAAGAGACATTTGCAAAAGTGGTGCCTTTTAGCACCGACTTACCATTGGATTTGCGTACCAGATCGAATTTGACATTTAATTGATAAGATTTACGTAAAGTGTCAGCGTTAAATGCCTGTACGGTGTCGCTATCATTGGCATTAGAAGTAAAGCTCAAACTATAGGCAGGTGAACTGTTATTAGCTCCAATTGATGAAAGGATTTCATTTCTGATCAATTGGTTCTGACGGTTGGATTGTGCATCTACCGATATTGATGATAATTTTGTAGAAATACCGCGGCCAGTTGAGTCAACACCATAAAGAGGCTTGTAACCGCATGAAGCAGTTATCAAGCAACAAAATATAACTATGGTATTAGTTTTGAACATAAAAAATCCTAATTGGCTACGATGTTTACAATTCGGCCAGGAACAACGATAATTTTGCGAACATTTAATCCATCAAGGTTTCGGCTTACATTGTCCAACTCTAATGCGACTTTTTCAATGTCTGACTTATCCATTGTTTTAGGGACAGTGATTTCAGCGCGTCTTTTACCATTTATTTGAACAGCCATTGTAACAGTATTTTCTTTTAGTAAAGATTCATCAGCAGTGGGCCAGGCTTGTAAAGAAATTAATTCGTCATTTCCCAATTGTGCCCAGCACTCTTCAGCAAGGTGGGGCATCATTGGAGCGATAATATGACATAAAATTGTTGCGCTTTCTTTCAAGGCGAAATGGTCACCGGCAGAATTATTGTTGGTTTTGAGCATGTCGGTTAATTCGTTGGTAAATTCATGAATTCTGGCGATAGAGCGATTGAATCTCAAAGCTTCAATATCCTGACCAACAGATTTTAAGGTTTTATGGCAGCTTTTTCTTAACTGGCTGGCTTTATCTGAAAAATTATCGGGTATGCCTATTTTGTTTGAAGTTTCTAACTTGGAAATTAAATATATAATGCGCCAGAGTTTCTGGGTAAATTTCCATGCTCCTTCCGCGCCTGCTGCTGTCCATTCAATATCGCGATCAGGTGGTGAATCAGATAACATATACCAGCGAGCAGTATCGGCTCCATACTCATCAATAATATGTTCTGGATCTACAACATTCTTTTTTGATTTAGACATTTTAATAATGGCACCAGCTTCAAGTGGTTCACCTGTTTCTTTGTGACTCCATTTGTCGCCTGTTTTTATGGCAAGTTCAGGTAAAACCCAACCGGCATTCTTGCCCTTAAAGGTCATATGTGTGACCATGCCTTGGGTAAACAAATTGGCAAAAGGTTCTTTTATGTCCAGGTAATTAGCCTTTTTTAAACCGCGGCAAAAGAATCTTGAATAAAGTAAGTGTAAAATTGCATGCTCGATGCCACCAATATATTGATCAACTGGAAGCCAATAGTTGGCACTATCGGCAACAACTGGTTTATCTGATTTTGGTGAACAGAAACGGGCATAATACCATGATGAATCGATAAAGGTGTCAAATGTGTCGGTTTCGCGTTCTGCGGTCTTACCACATTTTGGACAAGAGGTCTTTTTCCATTCCTGATTGCGATCAAGCGGGTTTCCAGGTTGGTCAAAATCAGCTTCATCAGGTAAAACAACAGGTAATGATGAGCGTTTTTCAGGTACCAAGCCGCAATTATCGCAATGAACTATGGGAATAGGGCAGCCCCAATAACGTTGGCGTGAAATACCCCAATCTCGTAAGCGGTAATTGATCTTGCGTTCACCGGTTTGTTGTTGTTCAAACCGCTTTGCCACTTCTTCTTTTGCCTGGCTTATGGTCATTCCGTTTAAAAATGATGAATTAATCATCACAGTGTTTTCACCATTATTGTCTATAAATGCTTTATCGGTGATCTTAATTTCCAAATCATTTATTGGGGCAACCACAGGTGTAACCTCTAAACCATACTTGTTGGCAAAATCTAAATCACGTTGATCGTGAGCCGGGCAACCAAAAACAGCCCCTTCGCCATAGCCCATTAAAACAAAATTTGCAGCGTAAACAGGTACGCGTTTTTTACTGTCAAATGGATGGCGGGCATATATACCTAAGAACTTTCCCTTTTTTTCTGCTGTTTCAATAGCTTCTTCACTTGTTCCCAGTGCAGCACATTCTTTTCTAAAGTCGGCGATTTCCTGAGAATTTTCAGATGCTTTAATGCTTAAAGGATGTTCGGCGGCTACAGCGCAAAAAGAAGCGCCGAATATTGTGTCGGGCCTTGTGGTGAAAACGGTGAGTTTATCATCAATGAGCTTACCGTTTTCATCTTCTAAATCAAATGAAAATTGCAAGCCTTCTGAACGGCCTATCCAGTTGCGTTGCATGGTGCGAACTTTTTCAGGCCAGCCAGGAAGATTGTCAAGCGCATCAAGAAGTTCTTGGGAATAGTCTGAAATTTTTAAAAACCATTGTGAAAGTTCACGTTGTTCAACAGGTGCCCCTGAGCGCCAACCTTTGCCATCAATAACTTGTTCATTGGCTAAAACGGTATTATCGACGGGATCCCAGTTGACTACCGATTTACGCCGTTCGACCAGGCCTAAATCAAGAAAATCAAGGAAAATTTCTTGCTGCTTGCCATAATATTCTACATCGCAGGTGGCAAATTCACGACTCCAATCGATGGACAGACCCATAGATTTGAGTTGAGAGCGCATTGTTGCAATGTTTTCATAGGTCCAACCTTTTGGTTGTACGTTGTTTTCCATTGCCGCATTTTCCGCAGGCATGCCAAAAGCATCCCAACCCATGGGGTGTAAAACATTAAATCCCTTAGCGCGTTTATAGCGGGCAATTACGTCACCCATGGTATAGTTACGGACATGGCCCATGTGAATACGGCCCGATGGATAGGGGAACATTTCCAAGACAAAGTATTTAGGTTCTGTGGTATTATCGCGGGCAATAAAAACGCCGGCATCCTCCCAGGCTTTTTGCCATTTTGGTTCAGCCTGGCGCGAATTGTAGCGTTCACTTGTTATGGTCATTGTTTTTTCTCAAAAATATCAATTATCAGTTTGAAGATATGACTACCAGCCCTTGCATGTGCTAGCAAGATGATGAGTTGTAATTAAATGGTATGGCTGGATATTAAAATGGGTGAAATTGAAGAAAATTCTATAATTGATGCTTATAACGCTGTTCTGAGACGTATTCGTCTGGTTCAACAAAAACAAAACTCTGTTCAACATGATGTTCATTTGGTGACCGTATCGAAAACTTTTTCGCGCTCTATTATTGAACCGGTGTTAAGAAGTGGCCATAGAATTTTTGGTGAGAATAAAGTTCAAGAAGCCCAATCAAAATGGGTTGAGTTGAAACAGAAATATGAAGGCTGTGAACTTCATCTTATAGGCCCTTTGCAAACCAATAAAACCAGGGACGCGGTGGCGTTGTTTGATGTTATACAAACATTGGATAGGCCAAAACTGGCAAAATTTCTAGCTAAAGAAATGGAAAAACAGAAAAAAACCGTCAATTTGTTTATTCAGGTAAATATTGGAGATGAACCGCAAAAAGCTGGTATTGCGGTTAATGAATTATCCCGATTTGTTAAACTGTGTCGAGACGATTTAAAACTTCCTGTTATTGGCTTAATGTGTATTCCACCAAAAGATGATGATCCCAGGCCGCATTTTAATAAATTAAAACAATTGGCTGATGTACATAAGCTGAAGAACATAAGCATGGGGATGAGTGCTGATTTTGAAACAGCAATAGAGTGTGGGGCAAATTATGTCCGAGTGGGTTCCGCTATATTTGGAAATCGTTAAAGAGATTTAGAGAATCTGGATTTGGGTATTCATATGACATCGCGATAAAATGTTTTTAATGTTTTGATTCGAAACTGCTATACAACCTGCTGTAAATGTACGATTTTTCTCTGACACATGAAGAAAAATAGCACTCCCTAATCCACGTATAATGGGGGCTTTATTTTGGCTAAGAACAAAAATGATATCATATAATGAATCATCCCGTGAAAGAAATTCATCTGAACCTTTAACCAGGTGCCCTAAGGGTTTGTTATAAGCGCGCGATTTTGGATCATCACACCAACTATCGCTGGGTTTAATTTTGAAAGTGGGGATTTGCGTTTTAAGAGACTTAATGCGATCATCTCTAAAAAGAACGTAATTAATTTTCCATATGCCGCGCGGTGTCATGCCATTGCCTTCGCGGTGCAAAGTGCCAATTCCGTTGCGACCAATGCGGCAAGGGAAGATATTGTGGCCAAATTCAAGCCAAGCGTCACTTTTTGTTTTATTGGTTTGTCTGATCACTAAACGATCAATAAATTGTGTCTGCAGGGTGTTACCTCTTGAGATGTCTGGCTGTGGCAATTACATGTTGTAGCAATAACAAGGGTTTAGTATCATAAATTATATTGCTGCGAGAGAGGGCTTTCAATGCAAAAAATGGAGCCATAAAAACAAATGAGCAATACCAAAAAAATCTTGATTGTGGACGATGATGATATTCTTCGTGAAACTCTTTTAGAGCAATTTTCATTGCATGATGAGTTTGCTATTGCAGATGCGGCAAATGCTGGTGATGGTATTAAAAAATGTAAAGCTGATCTTTATGATTTGGTTATTTTGGATGTGAATATGCCAGATATGGATGGCCGCGAAGCATGTAAAATTATGCGAAAAAACGGCTATAAAGGTCCTGTGGTTATGTTGACGGCGCAAGATTCTGATGCTGATACAATTCTTGGACTTGATTCGGGTGCAAATGATTATGTAACCAAGCCGTTTCGTTTTGGGGTTTTGTTGGCTCGAATTCGAGCTCATTTACGCCAGCATGAGCAAAGTGAAGATGCTGTTTTTAAAATAGGGCCATATACATTCAGACCAAGTGCCAAATTGCTGGTGGAAGCAGATGATAAAAAAATTCGTCTGACTGAGAAAGAAACATCTATCTTAAAATTCCTGTTCCGGGCAGGTGAAAAAGTTGTTACCAGGGATGTTTTGTTGCATGAAGTGTGGGGATATAATGCTGGTGTTACAACTCATACTTTAGAAACTCACATTTATCGACTTCGCCAAAAAATCGAAAAAACTCCCTCTCATGCTGAAATACTGGTGACAGAAACCGGTGGATATAAACTGGTTCCTTAGCTGATATCATGATTTACAAGTGTATTAACCGTTTCGATGATAAGATTATCATGTATTGATTCGTCTTTAATAGATGTTTATAGGCGTGTGGAGATGTTGAAGCGATACCAATGATGGTACGTCGGGGCTTGGTTTTATGAGTGTTAATACTGATGTTGAACTTTTACAGCGTGTGCCAATGTTTGCGCATGTTGACCCTGCCCATTTAAAGGTTCTGGTTTTTTCATCTCAAAAAAAGACTGTGTCAGCAGGCTCCTTTGTTTTGAAAAAGGGTTCGCAAGGTAACGCCGGATTTCTTGTTATTTCAGGCAAAGGCATTGTACGCCGAGACAATAAGGGGGCTTCTCGCGCCATTGCACGAGTTCAACAGGGTGCATTTGTCGGGGAAATGTCGATGATAGGCGGTGTTCCATCTCCAATAAGCGTTCAAGCTGTTGATGACATGGTTTTGCTTAAAATAACAAAGAAAATTTTTTTTAGAGTATGTGAAGAATTCCCGGATGTAGGGGTAAAAGTTCTTGCGGTTTTAACCCAAAAGCTGGATGGATCGTTAAATGAACTGCGCGGTGTTCAGGATTATTTTGATAATGCCCGGAAATTCACTTCTTTATAGTTTTAATGTTGCCAAAACCGGCACGTGATCTGAGGGTTTTTCCCAACCACGTACCTGAGTGGCAATATCGGTGGATATACACTTGTTTTTTAGGCTTTCGTCTAACCAGATGTGATCCAGACGGCGGCCGCGATTAGATTTTTGCCAATCTTTTGAACGGTAACTCCACCACGAATATAGTTTTTCATCTTGTTCGGCAAAGTCGCGTAAAATATCTGACCATTTGCCGGCTCGACGGACGGCTTCTAATTTTTCTATTTCAACTGGTGTATGGCTGACCACTTTCAATAATTGTTTATGGGACCATACGTCATTTTCGTGCGGTGCGATGTTCAGATCACCGGTTAAAATAGATGGTCCGGTGGTTTTAATGTGATCATGGGTTTGCCATTGTTCGAGCTGATCGAGAAAGCCGATCTTGTGTTCAAACTTTTCATTCTCGTTTACATCAGGGATGTCGCCCCCTGCTGGTACATAAAAACTGTGGATGGTAATTTTGTCAGGAATATCCAGTTTAATGCTGACGTGCCGGGCATCATCTTTGCCGCAAAACTGTTCTGAGTGGCGGTCGGTAAAAGGGATACGTGAAATGATACCGACACCATGATGGCCTTTTTGACCCTTTTCAGCAAAATACGGGTATCCAGCCTCTGCAAAAATGCCAGATGGAAATTGGCCTTGTGGGCATTTAGTTTCTTGTAGGGTTAAGACATCGGGTTGCCATTGTTTTAAAAACTTTACCACAGTTGGCGCGCGTAATCTGATTGAGTTGATATTCCAACTGGCTATTTTTAATTCCATAATATGCTCTAAATCTTTATTGAATGATTTGATAAGAGCATAAAGCAGTTTGAATTTTGTGCCACAAAAAAAGGGTGCCTGATCGGGACTCAGGCACCCAAAACAGCTAATGCTGTAAAGCTGGGGAGGGTGATCCAGCTTATGCAATCAAGAACAGCACGGGAGGGGATCCGCGGGTTTTATTCTCAATTGTTATACACCAGAGATGGGCAATGTTTTTGGTATTTCAAGAAAGCTTACGAAAATGTAATTTCATTAGTTTGAATTATCGTGAGCCTTCTTCCAGTTCTCGTTGACGACGTGATTTTGGAATTTTTACTTTAAACATCTTAGGATCAACTTTAATGCCATATTTTAAATTGCTTAAAGACACGGATGTTCGCCTTCCTCTCTCATCAATAACCACCCATTGCAGCAATTGTTTAGCATTTTGGTCAAAGACCAAAACCAGTGTGCCTGATGCGAATGCACTTTTGTCTTTAAAGGTGATGCTTGTGTTTTCATCAGAGGTCAGTATCGAGACGATTTTAACTTCTTTATTGAGATTAACATTATTATCTAAAATGAGCCGGAGAGGGGTTGTGGTTAGTGGATATTGATCGGCTTTTTTGCGTTTTCGGTTTTTAACTGTCAGCCAAGTGCCGTCTGAAATAATGATGAGCGGATTGGGTGGAGCATACTCAAAACGCATTTTTCCAGGTTTTACGATGTAGAAAATACCATTTGATACACGTCCTCTTGGTCCAATTTGGGTAAACTCCCCACTCATAGAACGGATTTTATTCAGATAATTAGTAAACTCTTTAAGAGCTGCTGATTGGACAGGCGTTGCTTTTAGTGCATGGGCCGGTAAAGAAATAAAGGAAAGAGTTGCGGCTATACAAGTGATGGTCAATGATATCGCTTTTATGTTCATAAGAATTCTTCTAAATATTGACACGATACTTTTCTTTCTTTTATTTTTATAATGTTTTGGGAATTTAGTCATTAGACTTTAAAAATGGCGGTTTAACGACTTGTTTTTATGGTTGGATTAATGGGAAACCTGATCACTATCTCCAACCAAAATGGTTCTTTTACCAGATTGGGAAGCTGAAGAAATTAAGCCCTCTTCTTCCATTCGTTCAATTACGGTTGCTGCTCTATTATAGCCGATTTGTAATCTGCGCTGAATATAGCTGGTTGATACTTTTTTATCTCGTAAGA
>JALWJW010000289.1 GCA_026996935.1 Hyphomicrobiales bacterium | reverse complement strand
AGACCTGACTTTCCCGCCATATCACCCGCGCTTTCCTCAACGAATTCTCGATCATGGTGGCGATTGTTTCTCGGCTATTCGTGAAAAAGATATTCTGGTTCATCATCCTTATGAATCATTTGATGTCGTAGTGCAATTTATTCGCCAGGCCGCCGATGATCCAAATGTGGTGGCGATCAAACAAACGCTTTATCGCACCTCGAGTGACAGCCCGATTATTGCTGCCCTGAAAAAAGCTGCCGAAGCTGGTAAATCTGTCATGGCGTTGCTGGAATTAAAAGCGCGGTTTGATGAGGCGGCAAATATCCAATGGGCGCGAGACTTAGAGCGCGCGGGTGTGCAGGTGGTGTTTGGCATTATGGAGCTGAAAACCCACGCCAAAATCTCCATGGTGGTGCGCCGTGAAGATGATGAAATGCGAAGCTATTGTCACTTCGGCACGGGAAACTATCACCCCATTACCGCTAAAATTTATACCGACCTGTCGTTCTTTACCTGCGATCCGGCCCTTGGCCGTGATGCGGCGCGCTTGTTTAATTATGTTTCAGGGTACGCAGAACCGGAAAAGCTCGAACGCTTAGCCATTTCGCCGCTCGATCTAAAAACCACTATTCTTGATTGTATTGAAAACGAAATAACCCACGCCAAAGCAGGCCGCAAAGGCCACATTTGGGTGAAGCTGAATTCGCTTGTCGACCCTGAAGTTATTGATGCCTTGTATGAGGCTTCTAACGCAGGCGTGCGGATTGAAATGGTGGTGCGCGGTATCTGTTGCTTGCGTCCGGGCGTGCCAGGTTTAAGTGAAAACATCACCGTAAAAAGCATCGTCGGGCGGTTTCTTGAACACTCCCGCATCGCTTGTTTTGGCAATGGTTCCAAATTGCCAAACAAAAAAGCCACGGTATATATTTCTTCAGCAGACTGGATGCCGCGAAATTTACATCGCCGTGTGGAAACTCTTGTGCCATTGTTCACCCCAACAGTGCACGAGCAGGTTTTGAGCCAGATTATGGTTGCAAACATGAGCGATAATCAGCAGAGCTGGTATTTGATGCCCGATGGCACATCAAAACGGATGAAACCCGCCAAGGGCACAAAACCGTTCAGCGCCCATCAGTTTTTTATGGACAACCCCTCATTGTCTGGCCTTGGAAAAAGCAAAAGCAACTCCAAGAATAAATCAAAGCGCAAAAAGAAGGGTAAGAAATCTTGAGTAAAAAAGCCACAAGTATTAAAACTGTTCTGCCCAGCTTTACCCCCGTCGCGGTGGTTGACATTGGCTCAAACTCGGTGCGGTTGGTGGTCTATGACGGGTTGCGCCGCGCACCATCGCCCGTATTTAATGAAAAGGTTTTGTGTGGTTTGGGCAGGGGCGTTGCCGCAACGGGGATGATGAACCAAAAGGGTGTTGAACGCGCCCTGATTGCCTTGGCGCGGTTTGGCGCTTTGTGTGAACAAATTGGCGTTGGAGACTGTTTTGCTATTGCAACAGCCGCCGCCCGAGAAGCAAAAAATGGCCCACAATTTATTAAGGATGCCCAATTGGCCCTTGGTCGCGAAATTAAAGTTTTAACCGGTAAAGAAGAAGCCGAGTTTGCCGCGATGGGGATTGTTTCATCCATTCCCGATGCCGATGGCGTGGTTGGTGACTTGGGCGGTGGCTCGCTGGAATTGGTTGACGTTAAGGACGGGAAAAATCAGGGCGGTGTTACCCTGCCGCTTGGCCCGTTCCGCCTGATGGATGCCATTGAAGAAAGTGGCCGTGATCCAAAGGAAATCGTTGAAGAAGCCTTGATTAAAACGGGGATGATGGAAGCGATTAAGGGCCGCAGGTTTTATGCCGTGGGCGGCGCATGGCGCAGTTTAGCTAAATTGCACATGCAACAATCGGCTCATCCTTTAAGCGTGCTTCAACAATATACAATCGCTCCAACGGCCGCGCGTTCGGTTTCTATTCTTGTTGGTGGCATGGCTGAAAAGGAGCTTAAAAACACCGATGTCATCGCCAAAAAACGGGCCGAGACTTTGCCCTTGGCAGCTTTGGTGTTTGATCGTTTGCTCACCCTTGGCCAACCCGATGAAGTTGTGTTTTCTGCCTTTGGTGTGCGCGAAGGTGTGTTGTTTGCAAAACTGCCTGATGATAAGAAAACCCTTGATCCGCTTTTGGCGGGTTGTTGGGATTTTGCCCGCCGCTATGCCCGCTCACCCGAACACGAAGAAGAGCTGCGCGATTGGACAGATGATCTGTTTGGCAATGAATTGTTTGAGGAAAGTAAAGCAGATAAAAAGTTGCGCCATGCCGCGTGTTTATTGGCCGATATTGGTTGGCGCGCATCACCAGATTATCGCGGCCCGCGCGCATTAAACCTGATTACACAGGCCAATATTGTTGGCGTCGATCACCCCGGCCGCGCGTTCCTTGCGCTTACTATTTTCTATCGTTATCAAGGCCCGGTTAAAACCAAAGCCCCTGACAACCTTGCCTCGTTAATTACCAGCAAAACCAATGACCGTGCACGTCAGGTTGCTGCCGTTTTGCGGTTGGCTTATTGCCTGACCGCTGCAATGCCGGGGACTTTGCCCAAGCTGAAATTAGCTTTGAATGATAAAAAAACATTACAACTCACCTTGCCCGAAAGCCTTGAAAACCTCATCGGAGAAATTGTCGACAAACGCCTTGAGCAACTTGCAGATTTGATAGACTGCAAAGCCGAGATTGTTGTTAAAAAGAAAAACTAGAGTTTATTTTTGGTTTTTATAGAGCCTGCAACGAACCCTCCCCACAAGGGGGAGGGGAGTGGTGCTTCAATCTATGTAGTTTTAATTCGCGCTAGACGTAACTTACTCAGCCGCGTTTAACTTTTCGCTTGGTTCGCTAACCGCAAAAATGGCAGCTTTCCCATCGCGCAGGCCAATGGCAAGTTTGCCCGCTTTAAGGTCAAGGGCGGTGCGACCAAATAATTCCATGCGCCAGCCTTTAAGGGCTTTCACATCAGCATTGTCATACCCAGCAATGGCTTCAATATCAGCCGCATTAGCAATGATACGCGAGGCGATACCTTCTTGCTCGGCGGTAATTTTTAGC
>JALWJW010000288.1 GCA_026996935.1 Hyphomicrobiales bacterium | reverse complement strand
AACACGCTGTGAATGACACAAATCGTAAAATCACCATCACCGCAAAACATTTCATCATCTCAGCAGGTGCCATCCGCTCGCCTGCCCTGTTAATGAAATCAAATATCCCCGATCCTTCATCTCTGCTCGGCAAGCGAACTTTTCTCCACCCAGTAGTTGCTTCCGCTGCTGAATTTGAGCAGTCTATTAAAGGGTTTTACGGCGCCCCCCAAACGGTAAATTCGCACCAGTTTTTATGGCCACAAAACCAAACCGACAACAAGGCCCACGATAAAAAAATGGGCTTTAAACTCGAAACAATTCCCGTCACCGCTTTATTGTCCAGCACCTTTTTTGATAAATCAATTGGCAAAGCCCACGCCGCCCGCATGAAAAGCCTGCCCCATCTGGCCGTGATTGATGCGCTGTGCCGTGATGGCTTTAATGATGATGAAGCCTGTGGCACCGTTGAAATTGATGGCGATGGCAACCCTATCCTTGATTACCCCGTTACCGATTATCTGATAAACACCGCCCGCACGGTCTATGAAAAGGTTTTCGAAATTCAGTTTGCAGCAGGGGCCAAAACCGTTAGCCCATGGCATATAGACAACCAGATTTTCTCTAACCTGCAAGAGGCAAAATCATGGCTCAAAACCGCCGACCTTGGACCCCTCAAAGGTCTTTACGGCTCGGCCCACGTCATGGGTGGTTGCCAAATGGGTAAAGATGAAAAATCAGGCGTGGTTGATAGCAATGGCCGACATTTTGTGATGCAAAACCTTTCCATACATGACGCTTCAATCTTTCCCACCTCAACGGGCGTAAACCCGCAACTCTCAATCTACGCCACCACCTTGCGCAACAGCAAAACTTTAGTGAAGTCATTAGCCAAGCCATAAGTCTGGGCATCAAACTGATATAAATAAAAATGACGTAGAACAAACGCGACCACACCCCTGAAACAATGTTCTAATTTTCAATCGTCAAAAGACCGCCAAGATAATAATATTCTACTAATCGTCACTTAATAGCACTGTTTCCTAAAATATATTAGCTATATAGAAAACTATTGCCTTAAACAAAAATAAACTTACCTTATTCAAATAACGCCCCGCTCAATCTAACGCAATGAAACATCATTATGCTTTTGATTTAAAGGTAACACCATGGCCAAAACAATCACCAACCAAACCCAAAATCAGCAAGACCTGATCGACTACATCAGAGCCAATGTTATTGGTGAAAGCCAACACATTAACGGGCCCTACGGTTCGCGCCCGATTGTCTATGCCGACTACACCGCATCAGGTCGCGCCCTCAGTTTCATTGAAGACTATATCCACAACGAAGTGCTGCCCTATTACGCCAACACCCACACCGAAGCATCAGGCACAGGCCGCATCACCTCCACCTTGCGCGAGCAAGCCCGCACCCTTATCAAAAAATCTGTTGCCGCCAGCAAAGATGATGCCCTGATTTTTTGTGGCTCAGGCATGACAGGCACCGTCAATCGCCTAATCGGTATGCTCGGCATAAAAATCCCCAAAGAGCTTGATGAGAAACACCACTTGAGCCAACAAATCCCGCAAGACGATCGCCCTGTTATCTTCATTGGCCCCTATGAACACCATTCCAATGAGCTGACATGGCGCGAAACAATTAGCGATGTTGTCACCATCGCCGAAGACCATCTAGGCCAGGTCGACCTTGCCCACCTTGCTCAAGAGCTTGAAACCTACCGCAATAGAAAAATAAAAATTGGCTGTTTTTCTGCCGCTTCAAATGTCACAGGCATACGCACCGATGTTGATGCCATTACCGCGCTCTTGCATAAAAATGATGCTTTAGCCTTTTGGGACTATGCCGCTGCTGCCCCATACATCGACATTAAAATGAACCACCCAAACGATAAAACAGGTCTCTATGACAAAGACGCCATCATGATTTCCCCGCATAAATTCATCGGTGGCCCCGGCACACCGGGCGTCTTGATCGTTAAACGTAATTTATTGAAAAACACCGTACCGTCTCAACCAGGTGGCGGCACCGTTTCTTATGTCAGCACCCATGACCATCGTTATCTTAGCGACATTGAAGTGCGCGAAGAAGGCGGCACACCGGCTATTATTGAATCCATTCGAACTGGTTTGGTGTTCCAACTCAAAGATGAAGTTGGCGCAGCCAATATCGCCGCACGCGATGAAGCCTTTCGCCAAAAGGCATTTAAAGCATGGGCCAATAATCCAAACATACAAATTCTTGGCAACAAAGATGCCCCACGACTGGCCATCATTTCCTTCATTATCAAATGCGGCGACAAAGCCCTGCACCATGATTTTGTTGTCTCCCTCCTCAATGATCTGTTCGGCATTCAATCACGCGGCGGGTGTTCATGCGCTGGTCCCTACGGTCATCGCCTGTTAAACATCAACGACAGCCAATCTCGCCAATATGAAAAGATGGTCCTTGAAGGCTATAACGGTTTAAAACCCGGCTGGGTCCGTTTGGGTTTTAATTACTTTTTTGATGATGAAACCGTCGACTATATCATCGCAGCGGTTGACATGATCGCCACCCATGGCTGGAAACTTTTACCACATTATTCATTCAACGAACACACGGGTGTTTGGCGTCATAAAAATACGCCAGAAACAACTGAGCCTTGTCTAAACAATATCTATTATCAAAAAAACCAAATGAATTTTCTCACCAGTCGTTCTGATAATGAGCAAAAATCAATGGATGAGTATCTGGCATCGGCGCGGCAAATTTTAAACAACCTACATAATGGCAACACGCAACCCCAATCACCAAACAATGACAACCAAGAAGACGAGCTAAAGGACAATGAAAACTTACGCTGGTTTTTAACCCCGCAAGAAGGCTTAGTCGATCTGCAGGCCGTGTGTGATATTCCCAGAGGATAGGGCTTTGTTGTTCTTGACCAAAGCACATCAAGAACACTACTCTAAAATAAATCTTATCATTAGAAAAAGATACCACCATGGACGCGATTGACAGGAAAATACTTGCAGCCCTACAAGAAGATTCAACCATTGCCTTAAACGATCTGGCAGACAAAGTTCACCTGTCAAAAACCCCCTGT
>JALWJW010000287.1 GCA_026996935.1 Hyphomicrobiales bacterium | reverse complement strand
GCTTAGCGCAGCCAACAAACAATTAAATCTGCTTGAACTTGAAACAGATCAATTAAGCAGCATCACATCAAGCAAACAGAAAAAGGCTTTTGTCGAACGTGTATTTGTAGCTCGAGAATCGGTTTTAAACCCAAACCTGTGGACCCAGTTTTATTCAACACTTGATGATATTTCCACGCGTACCAACAGTATTTTTTCTGCTTGGAGCCGCCCCGCACAAGTCCAAAACAAGGTTTCAGGTACAACCAGTTTAATTGGCAGTCTGGTGATATTCATCAGTGGTATATTCGCTGTATTCTTTATCTGGAAAAAAATGTCGAATCCACCAAAAGTTATTGGCCAGGCAAATGATCTTAGAAGAATTTGGCGCGCGGTTGGCGGGAATATTCTGGTTGCCTTAACTGTTGTGCTGACGGTTTTTTTATTAATGTTTTTGCTTGAGATATCGACCGTTGACGATATCCGTGTTGCCAAATTCATTTCCGCAGGGGGAGAGGCGTTTTTCGCCGTTGCTATTCTGATAACTGTTTTGCGCTCGGTTCTAGCGCCAAGCAACAGCGAATGGCGTCTGGTTAATGTTTCAAATATTGATGCACAAAAACTGTTTTCTTATGGCGCCTCATCGGCTGTTCTCTTCGGTTTCAACCTTATTCTAAATTCGATTGCTTCAATCACCTACATGCCAATCGAATTCATTATTGGTTTGAACGCGGCTGCAAGTATTGGTCTTGTTGTATTGTTTGCCTTGATGATTACAACTGCAAGAAATGCCGAACCATTAATCAGCAATTTAGAACTTCATAGCGATCGCCAATTTTACTTTTTATGGGCAGGGCGGTTCTTCTTGATCTTCTGGTTCCTCGTTTTCTCCTCAAGTATCGCACTATTGCTTGGCTATATTGCACTGGCCCATTTCGTTTTATCAAATACGCTGGTCACCATTGCGATGGTCGCTGTATTCTATCTGATACATCATCTCGTTGACGAGATTGTAAATAGCAGTATGCAACCATGGTCTCGAATCGGCAAAACCTTGCGCCATAAAATGGGGCTTGGTGATGAGACTATTCGCCGATTGGCATTATCTCTCTCAACTGTTGCAGACATTACAGTGGTTCTTATTGGTGCACCTGTGGTTTTGTCTCTTTGGACCATAACTTGGATTGATTTTACCGCTGTTGCCAGTAATATTTTTTTCGGTTTCAAAGTTGGCGATGTCTTTATTCAACCCGTAAACATACTGATTGCCATTGGTATTTTTGTGTTCGGCTTGATACTCGTAAGAGTTTCAACCCTCTGGCTTAACCGTAGAATTCTTGAACGATCAACGATTGATGTCGGTGTTCAAAACTCAATCTCAACAGCAGCCAAATATACAGGTCTGGTTCTTGCCTCTGGCTTTGCACTAACCGCAGCAGGGGTTGATTTTTCAAAGCTAGCCATTGTTGCCGGCGCGCTTAGTGTGGGTATTGGTTTTGGCTTACAATCAGTGGTTTCTAATTTTGTTTCAGGGCTAATTCTACTTGCTGAACGACCGATTAATATTGGTGATTGGGTTGAAGTAAGTGGTGGCGAGGGAACCGTTAAAAAAATCAATGTACGCTCTACCGAGATTGTGACCTTTGATCGCTGTTCTGTCATCATACCAAATTCAAAACTTATATCAGATCCTGTTAAAAACTGGTCTCTTGGGTCTCCCGTTGGTCGTATCAAAGTATTAATTGGCGTGAGTTATGACGCTGATCCTGATCAGGTGAGGGATATTTTAGTCCAATGTGCAATAGACCATGATCAGGTGATCGATAATCCAGCACCAAAAGCTATGTTTATGGATTTCGGGGCTAGCTCGCTTGATTTTCAATTGCGCGTTTTCTTAAAAGACATTGATAATTGCACAACTGTTGCGTCAGATCTACGGTTTGCCATGTTTAGAGAACTGAAAAAAGCAGGGATCGAAATTCCGTTCCCGCAACGTGATCTAAATATTCGCAATATCGATGAACTCGCACAAGCGGTTAACACCACCCCCCGAAGACGAGCCAGAAAATGAAGGGCTTAGACCATCTTGTCTTAGCCGTGAACAATCTGGACGAGGCCGTTGCCCGATATAAAAGTATTGGCTTTACCGTTACACCGCGTGCAAAGCACCCGTTTGGAACCCATAATTGCTTAATTCAATTGAACGGCTTTTTTCTTGAAATCCTGACCATTGGCGAACCTGATAATTTACCCGCGATAGACCCTGCCGTGTTTAGTTTTCCCAATTTTAACAAACAATTTTTGCGAGACAAACAAGGCCCCTCCATGCTGGTGCTTGATAGCGATGATTTTCGTGGGGACAAAACGCAAGCTGAACTGGACGATTTGCAGACCTGGCCGGTATTTGAATTTTCACGCCAAACCGCTTTACCAACAGGTGAAAGCGCAACGGTCAGCTTTGGCTTAAATTTTGTTACTGATCCACAAATCCCCAATGCTGCATTTTTTACCTGCCAACAATTTGCCCCGCATTATTTCTGGAAACCAGAATACCAAACCCATAAGAATTCAGCACAACAAATTCATGAAGTAACCATTGTTACAAAAAGCCCGCACGATCATTTATCATTTTTGGGTAAATTTGCTCAAACTGATAATTACACCATTAAAGATGAGTCGCTTTCTGTTCATACCGCTCGCGGCGACATCACCTGTCGTACACCCTTAAAATTTGAACAGACATACGGCCTACCAGCACCCACATTGTCAGACGGCCCGCAAATTTGTGGACTTACCATCGCAGTCAAAAACATAAATAAAGCGCCACATCAAACCTGCACAATAAACGGTGCAGCGATTAAATTTATACAGGAAAAAACCACCGTATGAGTGAAACACGCACAGGCTTAGATGACCTGACCAATATGATAAAAAGTGGCAAAGGCCCAGCGATTGGTCGCACCCTCGGATTTCAATTACGCGAAGTAGGAGACGGTTGGGCTATATTCGAGGGCACCCCGACATTAGATCATTATAATCCGCTTGGCATGGTTCATGGCGGCTGGGCTGCCGCAGTTCTTGACAGCGCCCTTGGCTGTGCCATTCACTCAA
>JALWJW010000286.1 GCA_026996935.1 Hyphomicrobiales bacterium | reverse complement strand
CCCTCATCTTCGTGCTCGTCACGGAAATATTCTTCGAGAGCTATCCCTTTGTGGGCATTTGGGAGTAATGGTGCTCCGTGACGAGCACGAAGATGAGGGTAAGTTACGTAGTATAACGCCGATGCAAAGCCTCTCTAAGTTCGTCATACCAGCGAAAGCTGGTATCCAATACAAGCACCATGGCATCCACATAACTGGTTAATGGATTCCAGCTTTCGCTGGAATGACGGCGGCTAGCATTACAACTTCCCCCCTCACCGCCGCTTCAAAATGTTCGCCGCATAGTTCGCCATGACGTCTTCCCAAAAGCCGTCGAGATATTGGCGCATGAGTTCTATGCCCTCGCGACGCAGGGAATAATAGCGCCGTGTGCCCTCTGCCTTTGCCTGCACTAAACCTGCCTCTTGCAACACTTTTAAATGTTGCGAAACGGCGGGGCGGCTAACAGGCATGTCGGCGGCAAGGTCTGCCACCGTTCGCGGTTTACCTTTGAGTTTTTCTAAAACCTCGCGCCGTGTCGGGTCGGCCATGGCGGTGAATATTTTTTGATACGGCATAAACAGACCTTACAAAGCCTTACCCGACGTATCAACAAAACAATCGCCCATCACTTTTGCGCTTCAACCAACATTTTCAATCTCGCCAGACCGGCCTCAAAATCAGATCCAACCATGCGATCAAACATCAACCCCATCCACCTCATCAACGGATTATCGCCCAACTCGGTTTTAAACGACCAGACCACTTTTGTGCCCTGCCCGTCAGGTGATAAATCCCACGCCGCTATTGCCGTCCCATTGTCGCCAAGGTCCAATTTGGTTGCAACGCGTTTATTGACAATGCTCTGGGTAATTTCCTGATCACCAGAGCCAACACTTGACTTTTTACTCTGCCAGTTCGATTTTTGCCCCACACCAGATTGAGGCCCGGAAAATTGTATTTTCATTTCAGGATCAAGCGCTGCCCATGGCGACCATGTCTGAAACTTTTTAAGATCATTGACATATGGAAACACTTTATCTGGTCCCGCCGCAATAGTAATATCGCGCGAGACAATCACCGTTGATGGCAAAAAATACGCCCCGCCAAATAAAATGGCGAACAGCCCCACAAAGACAATAATAAACCGCTTCAAAATCCGCACTTAAACGCTCTCCAACTTCTTTTTATAACGATAATCTGTCAAAGCCAACCATATCCAATATGCGGCAAATACGCCACATGCGCCACTTTTGACCAGTATCATAGCTTGTAATGTCGAAATCTTGACATAATTATATTAGAGAAATCTAATATAGATTCTTAAACAATAAAAATGACAAGACCTAAAAAAATACAACTGGGGTAATAGAGGTAATAATGAACAAAATTCTAGTCGCTATCGATGGCGCAGAACACTCGGAAAAAACGCTGAAATCAGCAGTAAAAATCGCTAATGAAAAGAAAAGTGATTTGATCATTTTGTATGCGTGCAGCCAGGACACACCAAACAAAAATCAGCTTAAATTTGCCGAAGACAATTATGGTCGCAAATTCAGAAATCTTGTCACAGGGCGCGAACTACCAAGTTTCAGCGTCGCTGACAGTGATGGAATCAAATCCATTTCAGAATACATGCGGGCCCGTGAAAAACTTTGCAAACAATATGGCACCGACGTTTTAGAACGCGCCGTGACCATAGCAAAATCAGCCGGCGCTGCCAAAAACATTGAAACGATTATCCAACGTGGCGAAATCACCAAGACAATTCTTGATGTTGCCACCAAAGAAACCGTTGATGCCATTGTTGTGGGCAACTGCAACAAAGGCATGATTGCCAGCTTCTTTAGCGGCTGCACAGCACGAGATATTTTGAAAAAAGCAAACTGCGAAGCCATTATTGTCGATTAGTACAGGCCGCGTTTAAGTAAATTCAACTTAACACGACAAGCACGAGCTTTTAAACGAATTCACCAACATTCAATACGCGTTCAGAGAAAAACTGGTCGCGTATTTTTTGTCTTAAACATGTTTTCTTTTCAAAATTTCATCAAAGCCAAAATAATAGACCACATCACCATAAATCTCTTGCCGCCCGGATGCGAAGGTAACGTGGATTTGGCCCGTTTTTACTGTTTTAGTAAAATAAGTGGCAATCAGTTTTTCACTAAAGCTCATAAGCCTTACTCACCAATAGATTATTTAGCCCCGCAACTTATTTAGCCCCACAGCGCGCCTTCATATTCCAGCTACTTCCTGTATGACGAATAGAACCGGGAATAATACGTGCCTTTTGCGTACGCGCGCAGGCAAAATGACGAATAGCAGAAGAAGCCATATCACGAACAATCTGCTGGTCCCCCGGCTTTCCTCCAAGAACCCGCCCGCCTTTGCCGCTAATGTTAACATCATAAGCATCTTGCGTCGCAATATAACGGAACTTCATTGTATAGCGTTTACCATTATAAAAAACCGGCTCAACTTTGGTTTGCCCGGAAGCATAAGGTGATGAAACCACACGCGGTTTGTTCTGCGCACACCCCGCAACTAATAGTCCCAGTGCAATTAACACCGTAGTTTTCATTATCATTTGTGGTATCCCCGCCTTAAAATCTATATATGGAATCAACGAAACGTCAATCACCACCACATTGAGACCGTACTATGACAAACTTTAATCCGCAAAACATATTGTCAAAATCAACCAGCGCTGTGGAAGAAGCAGCCATCATTCGCATGGCCCAAAAAGCCCGCGAATTAAAAGCTGATGGTCACGATGTCATCTCTCTCACCCTGGGCGAGCCAGATTTTGACACACCAGAACACATACAACAGGCCGCAAACAAAGCCATTAAAGACGGTTTTACCCATTACGCCCCTATTCCCGGCATGCCGCAATTGCGCAAAGCCTTGGCCAATAAACTCAAACGCGAAAATAACTTAGACTATGACTGGACCGACATTGTGGTATCCAACGGCGCTAAACAAGCCCTGACCAATGCCATTTATACCACCATTGATAAAGGCGACGAAGTTATTTTGCTTAGCCCTTATTGGGTGGCTTATGAAGGCATAATCCGCATGGCAGGCGGTATGCCGATTATGGTTGAAGCTGGCATTAAAGATAACTTCAAAG
>JALWJW010000285.1 GCA_026996935.1 Hyphomicrobiales bacterium | reverse complement strand
CGCCATTCACGGATTTCCGCAGCAACTTGACCAACTTGTTGTTTATCAATCCCGCTGACAACAATTTCTGTTGGCTTGGGTGTGACAACCGTAATGCCGTCTGGAATGTCATATATAACATCATGACTGTAACCAAGGTTAAGTTTTAAACCTTTACCTTGAACCGCAGCACGATAACCAACACCATTGATTAGTAAGGTTTTTGAGAACCCTTCTGTAACACCAACAATAAGGTTAGCTACCAAAGTTCGGCACATACCCCAGGCAGAACGAGACGCTTTTGTCTTGTTACGCGGAGAAACAACAACTTGTCCATCTTCCAGCTTCACCGAAACCAAAGAAACAAGACAAGTTTGCAACTCACCTTTAGGGCCTTTAACACTAACCGTTTGGCCTTCAACATTAACTGTTACACCCGCGGGTACAACAACTGGTTTTTTCCCAATACGAGACATGGGTTTTCCTTTCACGCGGTCTTTAAAATTAAAAGACCGTACAAATTACTTCACCGCCAACGTTTTCATCACGTGCAGATGTATCAGACATCACACCTTTTGAAGTTGACAAAATCGAAATACCAAGACCGTTATAAACAGTCGCTAAATCTTCGATTGGTGTATACACGCGACGCCCAGGTTTTGAAACCCGTTTAATTTCGCGAATGACTGGCTCTCCATCATAGTATTTCAACTCAATTTCAAGATCAGACTTTCCACCATCATAGTCCACTTTCGCATAACCGCGAATGAAGCCTTCTGATTCTAACACGTCAAGAACGCTGGCGCGAAAGCGAGAAGCAGGTGCTGCAACTTTACTTTTACCACGCATTTGTGCGTTTCTGATACGGGTGAGCATATCACCGACTGGATCTGTCGTACTCATTTGCCGTTTCTCCTTAAAATCTCTTCTTACCAGCTCGACTTAGTCATGCCTGGGATTAAACCTTGTGATGCCAAATCACGCAACGCGATACGAGACATCTTGACCTTGCGATAGTAGCCACGAGGACGACCAGAAACTTCACAGCGATTACGCACGCGAGTTTTTGATGAGTTACGTGGCAACTCAGCTAGTTTAAGCTGTGCATTAAAGCGTTCTTCCATAGACAAATTCATGTCTTTGGTCATCGCCTTCAAAGCCGCCCGCTTATCGGCATATTTTGCCGCCAAACGTTTACGTTTATTATTATTCAAAATCGCGCTATTTTTCGCCATCTTGAGAGCCTTTCAAACTAGGTTTCGCTTAAGCAGCCTGCTGGCTTTTTTGACGAAACGGGAAATTAAATCCATCGAGCAATGCTTTTGCTTCTGCATCAGTATCTGCACTTGTGCAAATAGCAATATCAAAGCCCCAAACCTTGTCAATCTTATCGTAATCGATTTCCGGGAAAACAATATGTTCAACAATACCCATGGCGTAGTTGCCACGACCATCAAACGCTTTGTCTTTAAGACCCCTGAAATCGCGAACACGTGGAAGCGCAATCGTGATCAAACGATCAAGAAACTCAAACATGCGATCGCCGCGCAGTGTCACTTTAACACCAATTGGCATACCTTCACGCAATTTAAACGTCGCGATTGACTTACGAGCCATTGTTGTAACAGGTTTTTGACCGGCAATTTTGGCCATTTCTTCCACAGCCTGCTTTACCAGCTTGCTGTCACCTACCGCGCCGCCAACACCCATATTGAGAACGATTTTCTCAAGTTTGGGAACTTGCATCGGATTTGTGTAACCAAATTTTTCAATCAACTGCTTACGCACTTCATCGTTATAGTGCGTTTTCAGACGTGGTGTATATGAATCAGCCATCGATAACCTCACCGGAGCGTTTGGCAAATCTTACCTTGCTACCATCAACAGTTTTAAACCCAACCCGTGTTGGCTTGTCATCCTTAGGATCAAGCAACGCCAGATTAGAAATATCCATCGGCATTTCTTTAGTGATGATGCCGCCTTCTTGTTGGGCTGTTTGTTTAGTATGACGTTTTGAAACGTTAATACCTTGAACAACCGCTTTATTGTTTTTTGGAAAAACAGATAAAACACTACCAGTTTTACCTTTGTCTTTACCGGTGACAACGCGGACGCGGTCACCTTTTCTGATTTTCAACTTCCTGGACATCATAAAACCTCCGGTGCTAGAGACACAATTTTCATGTGATTTTTAGCACGTAGTTCACGAGGCACTGGGCCGAAAATACGTGTTCCGACCGGTTCACCTTGTGCATTCACCAAAACCGCTGCATTGCGGTCAAAGCGTATTACCGAACCGTCACGGCGTTGAATATCTTTTGCCGTGCGCACGACTACCGCACGCATGACGACGCCTTTTTTGACTTTACCGCGTGGAATTGCATCTTTCACAGATACGACGATAATATCGCCTACCCGTGCATATCTGCGCTTCGACCCACCTAGCACTTTGATGCATTGCACCCGGCGTGCTCCGGAATTGTCTGCGACGTCGAGATTTGTTTCTGCCTGTATCATGGCAACACCCGTAATGTTATCGCTGTAAACCCGTCATTGAGTTTACTGTTACTCTTAAAGATCGATTCAAAAATCAATCCGCTAATTCGTTCTCTACTCGACTTTACCGAGTAAAGTCCATGTCTTATTTTTAGAAAATGGTCTGCACTCTTGAATGCGGACGACTTCCCCAGCTTTAGCTGTATTGTTTTCGTCATGGGCCTGATATTTTTTGGTCCGACGAACAGTTTTTTTCATCACTGGATGTGTGAAGCGACGCTCGACATTGACAACGATAGTCTTGTCGTTTTTGTCACTGATAACCACACCTTGTAGAATGCGTTTAGGCATCTGACTTAAACTCCGTTATCACTTGGCTGTTGCTTGACTTGCACGTTCGTTTTGCACGGTCTTAATCCGAGCAACACCGCGACGTACCTGACGAACCCGAGCTGAATTTTCGATTGAACCGGTCGCTGCTTGAAACCGCAGGTTAAACTGCTCTTTCTTCAACTCGATCAACTTGTCTTGCAATTGATCATCGGTTAGTTGTTTTACATCTTTGGCTTTCATAGTCTTAACCTTTACTCACCCAAACGCGCGACGAAACGCGTTTTGATTGGTAATTTTGCCGCTGCAAGGCGAAGAGCCTCTTGCGCAACTTCACGTGATACACCGTCGATCTCAAACATGATCCGACCAGGTTTCACACGAGCACACCAGAATTCAATAGAACCCTTACCTTTACCCATCCGAACCTCAGCAGGTTTCTTTGAAACCGGTAAATCAGGGAAAATTCTAATCCACACGCGACCGGCACGTTTCATATGACGTGTCATTGCCCGACGAGCAGCTTCGATTTGACGAGATGTTACCCGTTCTGGTTCCAAGGCTTTAAGGCCATAAGTACCAAAATTAAGATCCGTACCACCTTTAGCAACGCCATGAATACGGCCTTTATGTTGCTTGCGGAATTTTGTGCGCTTTGGTTGCAGCATTTTATATTTCCTAAGTCCTTAATCTACCGAAACTAATTCCGGCGATTATCCCTACGTCCGCCACGACCACCAGGGCGACCACCTTCTTGGGCCTCCTTGATACGACGCTCATGCGCCGATGGATCGTGTTCAAGAATTTCACCTTTAAAGATCCACACCTTTAGGCCAATAATGCCATAAGCTGTAAGAGCTTCTGCAGTACCATAATCAATATCTGCACGAAGAGTATGCAATGGCACACGGCCTTCACGATACCATTCAACACGTGCAATCTCAGCACCACCTAAACGACCACCTGCATTGATACGAATACCACCGGCACCCATACGAAGTGCAGACTGCACAGCCCGTTTCATTGCACGACGGAATGCCACACGGCGTTCAAGTTGTTGTGCAATATTTTCAGCAACAAGTGTTGCATCAATTTCAGGTTTGCGTACTTCAACAATATTCAAATGCACATCTGCAGATGTAATTTTCATAATCTGTTGACGTAATTTTTCGATATCAGCGCCTTTTTTGCCAATAACAACACCTGGACGAGCAGAATAGATTGTCACACGACATTTCTTGTGCGGACGCTCAATAATGATCCGTGAAACACCAGCTTGCTTAAGTTTTGCTGTTAGAAATTTGCGAATACGAATATCTTCGTGAAGCAAATTACCATATTCAGCACCTTCAGCATACCAACGACTATCCCAAGTGCGGTTAATACCAAGCCGCATACCGATTGGATTTACTTTTTGACCCATCAGGCTGCTTCCTCAACTTCTCTGACGATAATCGTCAATTGACTGAAAAACTTTTCAATTTTGCCAACCCGGCCACGCGCACGTGGCTGCCAGCGTTTCATCACTAAATTTTTACCAACATAAGCTTCAGCAACAACAAGAGCGTTGATGTCTAAACCGTGATTATTTTCAGCATTAGCAATCGCCGTTTCAAGAGTCTTTTTAACGTCCTTGGCAATTCTCTTGTGAGAAAATTCAAGATCGGCAAGAGCCTTCTCTACTTTCGAGCCGCGAATACCGCTAGCAACTATGTTGAGCTTGTTTGGAGAAATACGAATAAGGCGAGTAACCGCTTTAGCTTCGTTATCTGCAAGAGCTCTTTTACGTGATTTCTTACTCATCGTTTTGCCTTCTTATCAGCACCATGGCCATAATATGTACGTGTTGGTGAAAACTCACCAAGCTTGTGACCTACCATGTCTTCACTAACCGTAACAGGCACATGTTTGTGGCCATTATGAACAGCAAAGGTCAACCCAACAAACTGAGGAAGAATAACTGAGCGGCGGCTCCAGGTCTTAATCGACTGATTACGACCAGATTCGCGTGCCACTTCTACTTTCTTCAACAGATACCCGTCAACGAACGGGCCTTTTTTTAATGAACGTGCCATTAGAGCTTACCCTTTATCTCTTCTTACGTTTATGACGTGAACGTACAATGTACTTATCAGTCGTTTTATTAGAACGTGTTTTCTTACCCTTGGTTGGCTTACCCCAGGGTGTCACCGGATGACGACCACCTGATGTACGCCCCTCACCACCACCGTGTGGGTGATCGACAGGGTTTTTAACAACGCCACGAACATTAGGACGACGGCCCAACCAGCGACTACGGCCAGCTTTACCAAGGTTAATGTTCGAATGATCTGAATTAGATACTGAACCAATCGTTGCCATACATTCGGCGCGAACCATACGGGTTTCACCAGAACGCAAACGAAGCAAAGCATATCCCTGATCACGACCAATGAATTGAACATAAGTACCAGCAGAACGAGCAATCTGACCGCCCTTGCCTACTTTCAATTCAACATTGTGAACAATTGTTCCGATTGGAATTGAGCGAAGTGGCATAGCATTACCAGGTTTCACATCAACTTTTTCACCAGCAATAACGCTATCACCAACATTCAAACGCTGAGGAGCCAGAATATAGGCCAATTCACCGTCTTCATATTTAATCAAAGCAATAAAAGCTGTACGGTTCGGATCATATTCCAAACGTTCCACTGTTGCTTTCATATCAAACTTTGTACGTTTGAAATCAATCTTGCGGTAAGTCCGCTTATGGCCACCACCACGGTTAAACGCTGTAACGCGACCGTTATTGTTGCGACCACCAGATTTAGTCAAACCCACAGTAAGAGTTTTAACTGGCTTTCCCTTCCACAAACCTGAGCGGTCAACTGTCACCAATTGGCGCAAGCTCGGGGTTCTGGGTTTATACTTCTTAAGTGCCATAATAGCGCCTCAGCTTTTCAATCTTACAGTCCGGTAGTCACATCAATTGAGTGACCTTCTTTAAGTGTTACAATCGCCTTTTTAATATCAATTTGGCGGCCTACAACACCCTTGAACCTTTTTTCTTTACCTTTGCGAACCAAAGTATTGACGGCTTTAACTTCAACGCCGAACAATCCTTCAATAGCCGCTTTAATTTGTGGCTTCGTAGCTGTTTTTGCAACATTAAAGACCACTTGATTGTGCTCGGCAGCCATTGTCGATTTTTCAGAAATCACTGGCGAAACAATCGTATTGTAATATTTTTCTTTACTCATTTGACCGATCCTTCAAAACGAGCCTCTAGAGCCTCAAGTGCAGACTTGGTCAATACAAGTTTATGGCGACGCAAAATATCGTAAGTGTTGATCCCCTGAACAGGAAGCACATCAATATTCATTACATTGCTCGCGCCACGAACAAGATTCTGGTTCACATCAGCACCATCGATAATCAACGCATTGTCGATACCAAGCTTTGCCAAAGCATCCTTCATATCTTTAGTTTTAGGAGATTTTAAATCGCCATTTTCCAAGATAATCAATTCAGATGATTTCGCCTTTGAAGAAAGTGCATGACGTAGCGCTAATGCACGCATCTTTTTAGGCATACCAATCGCATGGCTACGTGTTTTGGGACCAAATGCTTTTGCACCACCAATAAAGATACCAGAACGTTTAGAACCGTGACGAGCGCCGCCGCCGCCTTTCTGGTTACCTAATTTGGCACCCGTACGAGAAATTTCGCCACGAGTTTTAGTTTGGTGAGTACCAGCTTGGCGTTTAGCCAATTGGTAATTCACCATACGGTGCAAAATATCAGCGCGTGGTTCAAGGCCAAAAATGCTATCTGGCAAATCTACGCTACCGGCTTTTTTCGCATCAAGTGTTTGGACGTCAGTTTTCATCGTTCAAACCCTTATTCGCTGGCAGATGCTTGAGCCGTATCGGCGCTCGCATCGGCTGTGTTATTATCATTGCCACCGCGGATCGCACCAGGCATTGGTGCATTTTCCGGCAGTTGACGCTTAATGGCATCACGAACCATGACCCAGCCACCTTTTGAACCAGGCACAGCGCCACGGACCAAAATAAGACCACGTTCTGGATCAGAGCTTACCACTTCAAGGTTTTGGGTCGTAATCTGACGAGCACCCATGTGCCCAGCCATTTTTTTACCCTTAAACACTTTACCAGGATCCTGACATTGACCAGTTGAACCATGTGAACGGTGAGAAATTGAGACACCGTGGGAAGCTCTAAGGCCACCAAAGTTCCAACGTTTCATCGCACCGGCAAAACCCTTACCAACAGATGTACCAGTTACGTCAATAAATTGACCCGATACGAAATGGTCAGCAGTAATTTCTGCACCAACTTCAATGACATTCTCTTCACTTACACGAAACTCGGCAAGTTTCTGTTTTGGTTCCACTTTAGCAGCAGCAAAGTGACCACGGCTCGCTTTAGTGACATTTTTCACTTTTGCTTTGCCAACACCAAGCTGCAACGCTGTATAACCGTCTTTCTCAACGGTTTTATGCGCAACAACCTGACAGTTGTCCACTTTCAAAACAGTAACGGGAATATGATTACCATCTTCGGTAAACACTCTCGTCATGCCAACTTTCTGTGCGATGACACCTGAACGCATCACTCAGACTCCTCAAAATTGCTCTTTTAACTTAGAGCTTAATCTCAACATCAACACCAGCAGCAAGGTCTAGCTTCATAAGAGCATCAACCGTTTGCGGTGTAGGATCAATAATATCCAGCAAACGCCGGTGTGTACGCATTTCGAACTGCTCACGTGATTTTTTGTTCACGTGGGGAGAACGGTTTACGCAAAACTTTTCAATTTGCGTTGGAAGAGGAACAGGGCCACTTACATTAGCGCCAGTCCGCTTCGCGGTATTCACGATTTCAGCAGCCGAAGTGTCTAAAACACGATGGTCAAATGCCTTCAATCTAATGCGAATATTTTGCTTTTGCATCTACTCGATCCATTAAAAGAGGCGTTCTTAGACATTAAGAACGCCCGTTTGTTACTATTCTAAAATCTCTGCTACCACGCCGGCACCAACTGTACGGCCACCTTCACGGATCGCAAAACGTAGTTTATCTTCCATGGCAATTGGCGTGATCAATTCAACTTCGAATGTCACATTATCGCCAGGCATAACCATTTCTGTACCTTCAGGAAGAGTAACAGCACCAGTCACGTCAGTTGTACGGAAGTAGAACTGTGGACGGTAGTTTTTAAAGAATGGTGTATGACGACCACCCTCTTCCTTAGTCAGAATATATGCTTCTGCCTTAAATTTTGTGTGTGGCTTAACTGAACCTGGCTGACAAAGAACCTGACCACGCTCAACATCTGTACGATCGATACCACGAAGAAGCGCACCAATATTGTCACCAGCCTGGCCGCTATCAAGCAGCTTGCGGAACATTTCAACACCAGTACAAGTGGTTTTTTGCGTATCGCGAATACCAACGATTTCAATCTCATCGCCAACATTAACAACACCACGTTCAACACGACCCGTTACAACAGTACCACGACCTGAAATTGAGAACACATCTTCAATTGGCATCAGGAATGGTTCGTCAATAGCACGAGCCGGCTGTGGAATATATTCATCAACAGCTTCCATCAGTTTAAGAATTGAATTCTTACCGATTTCATCATCACGGCCCTCAAGTGCTGCAAGAGCAGAACCGGGAATGATAGGAATATCATCACCAGGAAATTCATAGCTTTCAAGAAGCTCACGAACTTCCATTTCAACCAACTCAAGCAATTCTTCGTCATCAACCTGATCAACTTTGTTGAGGTAAACAACAAGAGCCGGCACACCAACCTGACGAGCCAAAAGAATGTGCTCGCGTGTTTGAGGCATAGGACCATCAGCAGCATTCACCACCAAAATCGCACCATCCATTTGCGCCGCACCGGTAATCATGTTTTTCACATAATCAGCGTGACCTGGACAATCAACGTGTGCATAGTGACGTTTGTCTGTTTCATATTCAACGTGAGCCGTTGAAATCGTAATACCGCGAGCCTTTTCTTCAGGCGCTTTATCGATTTCATCAAACGCCGTTGCTTCACCACCTTGCGCTTCTGCCATTACTTTCGTAATCGCCGCAGTCAAAGTTGTTTTACCGTGATCAACGTGACCGATTGTACCGATATTACAATGCGGTTTGGAACGATCAAACTTTTCCTTACCCATAACTCAAATCTCCAATTAAGCCTCTAAACCCCAATGGTTTAAGAGGTATATTTCTCAATAACTTCTTCAGCCACATTACGCGGCACTTCTGAATAGTGGTCAAACAACATAGAAAAGCTTGCACGACCCTGTGAAGCAGACCGTAGATTATCCACATAACCAAACATATTCGCCAATGGCACTTTCGCATTGATAACATTAGCATTTCCGCGCATCTCTGTGCCATCTATCTGGCCACGACGAGAGTTCAGATCACCAATGATACCACCCAAATACTCCTCAGGAGTTACAACTTCTACCTTCATAATTGGCTCAAGCAAGATAGAACCAGCAGCACGCAAACCCTCACGAAGACCCATACGAGCCGCGATTTCAAATGCAATCGCTGAAGAGTCAACCTCGTGATAAGCACCATCTGTCAAGGTAACTTTTACATCTTCAACCGGGAAACCGGCAACAACGCCAGCACCTAGAACAGATTTCAAACCTTTTTCAACGCCAGGGATATATTCGCGAGGAACATTACCGCCAACGATTTTAGATTCAAACTCAAAACCAGCGCCTTTTTCAGCAGGTTCAATTGTCATTTTAACGCGAGCAAATTGACCAGAACCACCAGACTGCTTCTTATGAGTATAATCAACATCAGTAGAACGGGTAATTGTTTCTCGATAAGCAACTTGCGGTGCACCAACATTGATACCAATACCGTGCTCGCGCTTCATAATATCAATTTTAATATCAAGATGAAGCTCACCCATACCTTTGATGATCGTTTGGCCAGTTTCTTCGTCAGTAAACACATAGAAAGAAGGATCTTCCTTGGCAAGCTTGGCCAAAGCTGCACCCATTTTTTCCTGATCGCCCTTGCTGATAGGCTCTACAGATTTCTCGATCACAGGATCAGGGAATTCCATTTTTTCAAGAATTACAGGTTTTGCAGGATCACACAATGTATCACCCGTGCGCGCATCCTTCATACCAACAAGAGCGACAATGTCACCAGCATAAGCTTCTGAAATCTCTTCACGAGAATTAGAATGCATAAGGACCATACGGCCGACGCGTTCTGATTTACCACGAGATGAATTAAGAACAGTCATTCCTTTGGTAATTTTGCCAGAATAAATACGTACGAATGTCAAAACACCATACGGATCATCCATAATTTTGAATGACAGCATAGACATTGGTTCATCGTCTGCAGAACGGCGAACAACCGGCTCTTCCGTATGCAAATCAATACCTTGAATAGCTGGCACATCAAGCGGCGACGGCAAGAAAGCCACAACAGCATCAAGAAGTGTTTGAACACCCTTATTTTTAAAGGCCGAACCACAAAGCACCGGATAAAACGCATTCTCAAGAACGCCAAGACGAATGAGTTCACGAATTTTATCGTTAGGAATTTCTTCGCCTTCAAGATATGCATTCATAGACGCATCATCCATCTCGACAACAGCCTCAACCATCTCCTCACGGGTGGTTTTTGCTTTTTCAAGCAGATCAGCCGGAATTTCCTGCTCTACATAACTAGCGCCAAGATCTTCGCCTTCCCAGACAATTGCCTTCATTTCGATCAAGTCGATAACACCGGCAAAGTCATCTTCAGCACCAATAGGCAACTGAATAGGAACAGGTGTTGCACCAAGGCGCTCTTTAATATCGCTTATACATTTATCGAAATCAGCACCGATTTTGTCCATTTTGTTACAAAAAACAATGCGAGGTACGTTGTACTTATCACCCTGACGCCAAACAGTTTCAGTTTGAGGCTCAACACCTGCATTTGAATCAAGCACACACACCGCACCATCAAGAACGCGAAGTGAGCGTTCAACTTCAATAGTAAAGTCAACGTGACCTGGAGTATCAATAATGTTCAGACGTTTGCCATCCCATACAGTTGTTGTCGCAGCAGAGGTAATTGTAATACCACGCTCCTGCTCCTGCTCCATCCAGTCCATTGTAGCAGCGCCATCATGCACTTCGCCAATCTTGTGACTTTTACCTGTATAGAACAAAATACGTTCTGTAACTGTCGTCTTACCCGCATCAATATGAGCCATGATGCCGAAGTTACGATAGTTTTCTAATTTATCTTTGCGAGCCATGATACCAAAACCTACCAGCGATAATGTGAGAAGGCACGGTTGGCTTCAGCCATTTTGTGCGTATCTTCACGTTTTTTAACAGCAGCACCACGATTATTCGCAGCATCAAGAAGCTCACCAGACAAACGACCAATCATTGTGTCTTCATTGCGCTTACGAGCAGCGCCGATCATCCAACGAATTGCCAGTGCCTGCTTACGCTCGGAACGAACCTCAACTGGCACCTGATAGGTTGCACCACCAACACGGCGAGAACGAACCTCAACAGAAGGAGCAACATTTTCCAAAGCCTCATGAAACAGAGCAATTGGATCTTGCTTTACTTTTTCTTCAACAACATCAAGCGCACCATAAACGATACGTTCTGCGACTGACTTTTTACCATCAATCATAAGGTTGTTCATAAATTTCGACAAAACCAGATCACCAAATTTTGGATCCGGGTTAATTACGCGTTTCTCTGCGCGGTGACGACGTGACATATTCTAACTACCTTACTTAGGACGCTTGGTGCCGTATTTCGAACGACGTTGACGACGGTTAGCAACACCCTGGGTATCAAGCACACCACGAATTGTGTGGTAGCGAACACCAGGTAGATCTTTCACACGACCACCACGAATAAGCACAACTGAGTGCTCTTGCAGGTTATGCCCCTCACCTGGGATATAGCTTGTTACTTCAAAGCCATTGGTCAAGCGAACACGAGCAACCTTACGAAGCGCCGAGTTAGGCTTCTTAGGGGTCGTTGTATAAACACGTGTGCAAACTCCGCGCTTTTGCGGACAAGCTTCCATTGCTGGAACCTTGTTGTTTTTAACCGGCGATTTGCGCGGTTTGCGGATGAGTTGGTTAATAGTTGGCATACTAAGCCCTATTCCCTACTAAAAAATCGTTTCAACAATCCATGAGCCCGCCAAATGCTTGACTTACCCATAAACAAAAACACTGCAGTTCCGACATAACCGGTACCCAGTGCTTCAAATCAGAGGAAAACCAAAAAAGGCTTTCATGTACTTGACATTTATTTCTTGCCTTTCGGTACCGTTTAGACTTGCAATCAAACCAAGTTTAAGGGCTCGTCTACCGCTTACCATCTCAAAGACAAGCGGAACATAGCATCGATTCCAAAATCGTCAAGTCCTTTTTGGTAAAGAATTGAGTCAATCATGTCTCACTGCCTACCAAAGGCAATCTTACGCCACAAAACCACCTAAAGTTTGCCAAGTTAGCGTCTTCAACTGAACAAATGTTTTGTAAAAACTGCTTAACGGACGGTTTATAGTCAGATTTATGGAGAATCGCAAAAAAATGGAATCAAATGCAAGCTGGTTAGAACTTAATACAACTGACCCAATTACAGCGGTTCAATTTTACTCAACAACCCTTGGGTGGGAGTTCGAGGTCTCACAACTGCCAGAAGGTGGCGATTATTGGGTGGCCAAACACAACAACCAACCCGTTGGTGGCATTTTCTCTTTAACTCAAGATGATGAACAAAAAATCCCACCTCATTGGATGACATATATGCAGGTTGATAACATCCAAAAAGCCCAAGAAGCGGCACAAGTTTCAGGTGGTGATGTTACACGCCCCACTCTACGGCTGAAAGGTATCGGTAAACTGTCAATAATTACAGATACCGACGGCGCCCTTGTTGGATTGATTGAAAAAGAGC
>JALWJW010000284.1:7119-12822 GCA_026996935.1 Hyphomicrobiales bacterium | reverse complement strand
AAATTTGCAGGAGATCCCGACCCTTGGCTCACGTCATAATGTATTTTTAGCCATCATCACCACCGCCGCCTATCGAGAACTCATCAGCACAGGAACACCCAAAGACTACGCGGCAAGATTGATAAGTGATGTTGGCTGGAAACTTTATGCGCTTGGTATAAAAGCTTTCTCATCCCCGTTCAGATTAACCAGCAAAAACCCATCAAAACGTATCGAGCGAACGATCAAACTATTGATAAAATTCCCCTTTAGAGCGCCCGGTCGTCCTGCTTACGAAGCAACCGTGTGGAAACAGAACGATGACTATTACACCCACTGGACATGGTGCCCACCCCAAGCCTATGTTCGCCAGTTGATTAAGCAGGAAGGTGATTCAGGCGAGCTTGAAGCATTTTATCAATCATGGTGCCAATATGATTGGCCAGGGGCTGATATCATGGCTGGCGATGGCAAAAAGGGCCATTATGAAAGGCGCTTAACCCAATCCAAAGGCGACAAGGTTTGCGATATGTGCTGGAAAGCAACCCCCTAAGGCCCAACCCCTAATTCATATCGATTAGTTTCTTAACCTCTGCAACACTCATCCCCTCTTCTCGCATCATCTTGATCGAGCGATCACGCAAGCTTTTGGCCAATTTGCGGCCCGTATCATCCTTAATCAGCTCATGGTGCTCATAATTCGGGGTTGATAAATCAAGCAATCCTTGAATAACGATATGAATCGCAGTTGAGGCATACATATCCATTCCACGCGTAACATGGGTTATGTTTTGTTTCGCATCGTCTACCACAACCGACAAATGATAACTGGTCGGAATGTCTTTGCGCACCAAAACCACATCACCCCAACGCGCCAAATCTGCATACTCATTGGCTTTGACCAAACAATCAGTTTTGCCCTCTCGTTTGAGGTAAGAAATCGCCTTGTCCATATCCAACCGCCAAGAAAAAGCCTCCCCCGCCTTTAGCCTTTCCTCCACTTCTTGAACCGACAAATCTGCGCAAATTCGGCCATAGCGCGGCGCACCATCAGGGTCTTTAGCACCACCCGAAGCTGCCAACACCTGTTTGCGCGTACAAAAACACCGATAAAGCAGCCCCATCGCCCTCAAACGCTGTGTTGCTGCGCGATAACCATCAAAATGCTGGCTCTGAATACATACAGGCTGCGGCCATTCCAGCCCCAACCAACTCAGATCATCATAAATTTGCACCACATATTCAGGTCGACAACGCCCTATATCAATATCTTCAATCCGTAAAAGCACAGTCCCACCAAGCTGCTTAGCCCGCGCCCAGGTGAAAAGCGCCGAATACGCATGGCCCAAATGAAGGTATCCATTTGGACTAGGTGCAAATCTCAAGATTGGTTTCGTCATGAATTATCTATAGTGTCCAATTCATCGCATTAAAAGCTCGGAGATTCGCGCCAATGACTTTGCGCACCATTGATACAATGGCAGATTTACAACAAGCCGTCGGCCATGTTTGCGCCATAGAACCCAAATTTCAGCAATTGGTTGACGTCATTGGCCTGCCACCATTACGCCGAGAAGAAGCAGGGTTTAAAGGCTTGGTACGCATTATCACGTTTCAACTCATCTCTCTACAAGCGGCAAAACCCATCTGGGCACGCGTAGAAGAGACATTTAATGATTTCGACCCTCAAGCCATGCAAAACGCCCCGGACGAGACCTTTTCAGCCTGCGGCCTCTCACGACCAAAAATTGCCGCCATTCGCGCTGTTTGTGACCATATAAACAATGGTAAGTTATCACTTACCAAACTAGAAGCCGCAGAAGACAGCCAAATTTTCAACCAACTCACCTCAATTAAGGGCATTGGCCCGTGGAGCGCCCAACTTTATCTTTTGGCTAATTTAGGCCGATCTGACGTTTTTCCCTATGGAGATGTCGCCCTGCAAGAAAGCGCCAAGCTCTTATTTGGCCTAGAAACACGCCCTACAGCCAAACAACTTCAAAAACAAGCAATCCCATGGAAACCCTACAGAGCCGCCGCTGCTCGCCTTCTCTGGAGCCACTATAAATTCGTCAAACTGGACGGCGGCCAGATTTAACTCAAAATTTTTGCTTTTACCCCAACACTCACCATCCTGACATGCCACGGATAGAAAGCAATTCATCCTCACTCTCTTATCGTCTTTCTCAGGCCACTCATCGCCCTATACATATCCTTTTAATCCTTTTAACGCATCAAGCAATCCATCTTTAAAAAAGATAATAAACCCAACATTTGAATTTGACGGCAAAGAGATTGCATCTGGAATCAAATCGAAAACACTTTTTTAAAAGACAATTCATTCGTCTTAAATGTCGTCATAAATCCAGCTTGTTTAAAATGGTTCAATTCCCCCATCATCAAACCGTTAAAATGACCTTCCCTCGCACCTCACGCCGTGCAATCGCGCCAATGGCATCAACGGCCTCATCAAGCGGCCATGTCTTATAGATATGCGGGGCGATTTTGCCTTGGGAGCACCAATTGGCCAATGTGGTGATGTTAGTGATGTGGGTGGCGTTTTCGCGTACAATGTGATCGCCCCAAAACACGCCAACCAGTGACATGCCTTTAAGCAACACCAGATTCAACGGAATTTTCGGGATTTTACCCGCAGCAAACCCAACCACCAAAAACCGCCCGTTCCACGCTGTTGCCCGAACGGCGGCCTCTGAAAAATCACCGCCTACAGGATCATAAATCACATCAGCGCCCTTGCCATCGGTCAGGCGTTTAAGTTCGGTCTTTAAATCTTCTTCTGAATAATTGAGCAGTTCATCAGCGCCCAATTCCTTACAGAATGCCAGTTTTTCATTGCTCGAAGCACAGGCAATCACTCTCGCGCCCATCACCTTGCCCAATTCAACCGCAGCCTGACCAACCCCGCCAGAGGCCCCAAGCACCGCCAAAGTTTCCCCCGGCTTTAACTTCGCCCGATCTTTAAGCGCGTGATATGTGGTGCCATAAGTCACCAATAAACCCGCTGCCATTTCAAAGCTTAAATTTTCAGGAATAGGCGTGATATCCCTGGCCGCCACGGCCAATTGCTCACGCGCGCCATTAAACTTCACATAAGCCATCACCCGATCGCCCTCGGCAAACCCCGTCACATTCTTGCCCACAGCGCCAATCACACCAGCTACTTCAGCCCCCGGTGAGAACGGAAATTCAGGTTGATATTGGTATTTTTTTTCAACAATCAGCGTATCAAAAAAGTTCAAGCCCACCGCTTTAACATCTATAATCACCTCATCTGGCCCCGCAGTTGGTGCCTCAATATCTTCAATTTTCAGGTGGTCAAAACGGGCCCATTCTCTACACAATAACGCTTTCACTGAATGTTTTTCCTTCCAAGGACAAAATGTGGTCAAACTTTAAGACGAATTAGACTTACCACACTACAAAAAATCAAGTAAATTACCAGTCTGATTTCAAACAGGTAATCTAACTAAAAATCAACCTAGTATTCAAACTAGCAATAAACGGCGACACAGTTTATGTTTTCAAAGATGATGATTCGACACCTTGCACTATTTCCTGCCCTTACAGTCGCTGCCACCCTCATGGTAACGCCTGCAAGTATCGCAGCCCCAAAACCCACCAGTATCGGCACCTTTAAAGATTGGACGGCTTACACCTATAAAAAAGGTGCAAAACCAGTTTGTTACGTGGTTTCACAACCAATCAGCACAACGCCAAAGGGTTTAAATCGCGACCCGGCATTTTTCATCATCACCCATCGGCCTGCCGATCGTGTCCGTAATGAAGCCAACACCATCATCGGTTATCCATTCAAAAAAGGCTCAACCGCTTCAATCGTTATTGATAATGCTTCCGGATTCAAGTTTTTCACCAGTGGAGACGGGGCATGGGCAGGTTCAAAAGAAACCGATGCCAAAGTTGTCCGCGCCATGAAAGCTGGATCAACCATGGTTGTTCGCGGCCAATCTCAACGCGGCACAAAAACAACCGATAAATACTCTCTTGCTGGCATCACTGCCGCAATGAAAGCTATCGATTCAGCCTGTCCGCGATAACATGACCACACAAACACAAAAGCTGCCTCTTGTCGGTTTAACCCGAAGTGAACTGCAAGAGGCAATGGCGCTTGCGGGCGTGCCAGATCGGCAGGCCCGCATGCGCGCCTCCCAGGTTTGGAGCTGGATTTATCATCACGGTATTACAGATTTTGCCGAAATGACAACCATCGCCAAAGACCTGCGCGCCAGAATGGCTCAGGTTTTCTCGCTTGAACGACCAGAAATCATCACCGCACTCAAATCAACCGATGGCACCCGCAAATGGCTGCTGCGGTTGCCAAAAGATGAGTTCGGCAAACAGCATGATGTTGAAGTGGTCTATATTCCCGAAGCTGACCGCGGCACCTTGTGCATTTCCAGTCAGGTTGGCTGCACACTGGCCTGCACCTTTTGCCATACAGGCACCCAGACATTGGTGCGCAATCTCACCGCTGGCGAAATTGTGGCGCAAATTTTAGTTGCCCGCGATGAAGTTAAAGAATGGCCCAGCCAATTGGCACAAAATCCTAACGCCCCTGCCAGTGGCCGTTTCATCACCAATGTTGTGCTAATGGGCATGGGCGAACCTTTATATAATTTTGATGGCGTGAAAACAGCGATTGAAATAGCGACCGACCCTGAAGGCATCGCCCTTTCCAAACGCCGCACCACGCTTTCAACCTCTGGTGTTGTGCCAGAAATTGCCCGCGCTGGCGATGAAATCGGCACCATGTTGGCCATTTCCCTTCATGCCACCACCGATGAGGTGCGCGATGTTTTGGTCCCGCTCAATAAAAAATACCCCATTACCGAATTGCTTGAGGCATGTCGCAATTACCCCGGACTTTCCAATGCACGGCGCATCACGTTCGAATATGTCATGCTCAAAGGCATTAATGACAGCCCGCAAGATGCCATTCGTTTGGTCAAATTGCTGAAAAACATTCCCGCTAAAGTGAATCTCATACCGTTCAACCCATGGCCGGGTACTGATTATGAATGTTCCGATTGGGAAACCATTGAAGTGTTCGCCGAAATCGTCAACAAAGCAGGCTATGCCTCACCCGTGCGCACCCCCAGAGGCCGCGATATCTTTGCCGCCTGTGGCCAGTTGAAATCGGAATCCAAAAGATTGACAGGTAAAGAAAAACGGGCCCACAACGTCGCCTTAGAAATCACCACCAGCTAAGAATATTAGTGCGTGTGCATTACGCCAGCTCACTAACCAGCATTACGCCCCAGTAACAACCACAAGAATTTCAAGTGTACCTGTCAGCAATTCTTCAGCAATTCTAAACCCATCACACCAGCATCTACTAGAATTGTCAATTCTCCTCCTTCGTCATTCCAGACAAGTGCCAGCGTAGCTGAAACGCTGATCTGGAATCCCTTACTGTCACTCCGCCGAAAACGAAAACAACCGCCCGTCTTTGAGCGAAATTAAAACTTCGCCCTTGCCGTCACCGTTTAAATCGGCAGCGACCAGTTGAGAATTTATCACCCCATCAATCGGCATTTCATCAATGACGCGCAATTTGCCACCCGTCATTGACACGACCTTTAAAGTTTTACGATCAGCTCCCGGTAAAATAATATCGGGCAGGCCATCGCCATCCCAGTCAAAAGTCACAGATTGCAACAAATCACGTGAGCCGATGATATGATT
>JALWJW010000284.1:0-7109 GCA_026996935.1 Hyphomicrobiales bacterium | reverse complement strand
GATATGATTTGAAAAGCCGGCCAATTCACTCAACACTTTTAGTTGACGTTTATCCCCTTTGCCCTCAAGCCGGGCAACTTTCAAAACACCGCCAATATGAGGCGTTTTCACCCATGCCAATTCAACTTTTCCATCACCATCAAAATCAGCCGCCGCCGCAATGTTCAACCAGCGATGCGACAAACCAATATAAGGTGTTTGCGCCCGGCGGACAATTTCATCACCATCCACACCAAACACTGCAACCGAGGCCCCTTTATCAAGCCCTGTTTGAATCACAACAATTTCAAGCGTTCCATCCCCATCCAAATCAACCAATCGCGCCATGCGGTCTTCAAACACTTGGTTGGGTTTAAGAATATATTCCAGCCGCAAACCCTTTGGCGTTTTAACCGCCAGGCCGCCAGCTTCAATTTTATCACCCAAAATGCCGTGGTCATAACGCTCATTAGGGCGCGTCAACCATCCTTCAAGAATGTTTTTAGTACTCAACGTCAACCGCATATCGGGAATGGCAAAACCCAATTCACGCGATTTATATGATGGTACAAACCGCGCCTGAACCGGCAACAGACGTTCAACACCACCGCGATTTGACAACCCCATAACCAAACCGTCACAGCGTTTAACAATAGTTGATTGTGGCAATTCCCCTGTATGTATGCCCGTTAATAGCGGCTTACCCGGTAACACCGCTTTAACACACGATAAACCAGAGGCAAGCTGGCGAACCTGTCCCGCACTGGCTATGCTGGCCCCACTTAAAAGCAATGGCCACATCAACCCGAGAACTAAAATCCTTCTAAACATTTTACCTGCCATGAACTCGCCAATTATTTGCCAATTATCTGCTAATTATCTGCTAAGTGTTACCTAACGCCGCCTCGGTATTATTGCGCACTTGTTTTGCCACATCTCTGGCCACAACGCCATTAAACTCATCCTGATCGCCAATTAAATCCTGACGAATTTGAATAGACAATTCGGCCAGCGAACGATTGATAATATCATTATCAGAAGCACTGACTGACTGATCGGCCAATGCTTTGTTATAAGAGGTCAAAAACCGTTCAAATTCCACTAGAATCGCAGGGCTGGCAACTAGCGCCAAACGGTGGCCTAAAAACTGTAAGCGCACACCATCAGCTCGGCTGGCCGAACGCTCAAGCAATACATTTTCGATGTGATTGAGCAAATCCATATAAACATCAGACTTCAACTCAAGAAAACGAATTTGTTGTTCCTTTTGCAGCTCAACTTCGGTCTGCTTATTCAGCAATAGAGCCGTAATTAAAATTGTCGCAACTGTCCCAAGGACAATCAGAATAATTTCCTGGGCAAAGGGTATAGAATCTGAAATGTGATAAGCGTAACGCAAAAAGAAATACCCGCCTATGACAGTCAAAGCTGTCAAAGCCAGATAAACTAAACTTTGTCCTGAAAGCGATTTACTCTTAGTCATTAATAGCCCCTGATCAGACAGCAGACATAAGCCTCATTGAACCTACATCTGCCAATAGTAATAAACTTATATGCTTTGAGGAAAATTTTATACTTACAAATCTCCACGCACCGCTTTACTCACAATCTCATGGTATTGGGCAGCGGTGAACTGAATAGGATTGCCACCAGCAGAAGGGTCTTTAGTTGCCATTTCCCCGATCAGTTCAAGATTATCATCAGGAATGCCAATAGCAGCTAAATCATGAGGAATATTAAGTTGCGTACGCAGCTCTAATACCCAGTCCAAAAAGCCGTCAAACCCGCCATTAATATACATATATTTCGATGCCCGATCTATACGCTTTTCAATCGCTTCACGGTTGGCTTTTAAAACATAAGGCATCAAAATCGCATTGAGCATACCGTGGTGCGCATCATACATGCCACCAAGAGGATGGGCCAAAGCGTGCATCGCCCCAAGGCCGCGCTGAAAAGCTGTTGCCCCCATCGATGAAGCCACCAGCATTTGCCCACGCGCTTCAAGATCAGTTGGTGATGATACGGCATCTGGCAAAAAGTCTTTGACCAACCGCATACCTTCAAGCGCAATACCCGCTGCAAACGGGTGATAACCAGGCGCACTATAAGCTTCTAAATTATGAGACAATGCATCAAGGCCGGTTGCCGCTGTTAAGCCAGCAGGTAAACCAACAGTCAATTCAGGATCAAGAATAGCAAAGGTCGGTAACATTAAAGGGTGAAAGATAATCTTTTTGGCGTGTGTCACACTATCGGTCACCAAGCCAGCACGGCCAACTTCTGAACCGGTACCTGCTGTTGTTGGCACTGCAATATTAGGCGCAATCCCTTTAGGGTCAGCCCGCGTCCACCAATCGCCCACATCTTCATAGTCAAAAAGCGGGCGAGTTTGGCCCTGATAAAAAGCAATCACTTTGCCTGCATCAAGGCCCGATCCGCCACCAAAAGCAATCACACCGTCATGACCGCCAGCTTTAAACGCCTTAACACCATCAAGGATATTTTGTTCAATCGGGTTTGGCTTAATGTCAGAAAACACTGCCACGCCCAAACCATCAGATTCAAGCCCGGCAACAATATTCTTGACCATATCCATGCCGGCAAGGCCAGGGTCTGTCACCAATAATGGACGCTTTATTCCAGCCTCTTTACAAAGCTCGCCCAATTCACCAATACGGCCAGCACCAAATTTAATCTGTGTTGGAAAACCAAAATTTGCATTTTGCGGCATCTGTGTAACTTTCTTTTCAAAAATTTTTCATGCAGTAACAATAAAATCACTCATATTTCTATACGCCTAAAAAACTCACGCCCGTCAATAGAAAATGTTCACTTTACGAACTGTTTTCCTTAAAGCATAGAAATTTTAATCCGCACGTCGGTTTTTGGTTGGTCAACCAATAAAAAACAGGTTATGAAAATCAAGAAGTTTAACCAGACAAGGTCAGCATATGCCAAAGTTAGGAATGGGCCCTGTGCGCCGCCGACAATTGGTTGATGCCACCATCGCATCAATCCATGAATTTGGTTTAGCCGATGCCACCGTCACCCGCATCGCCAAAAAGGCGGGCGTATCACCAGGTATTGTCCATCATTATTTTATCAGCAAAGACGAATTATTGTTTGAAACCATGCGCCTGATGCTCGAAAATTTACGCCGCATCGCCGTTGAAAAGCTTTCCAACGCCAACACACCACTTGAACGCATCAATGCCATCATCGATGCCTCATTTGCACCAGAACAGTTTTCACCACAAGTCACCACCGCTTGGTTGGCGCTTTATGCTTCGGCCCGTCAATCGCAAAGCCTGACCCGTATTCTTGCGCTTTATCACAACCGATTACGATCCAATTTATTATTCAATTTAAAACAAATGAACACTCAGCCTCACACACATCCTCACATGCAGGCAAAAATTGAAGAGCAAGCAGAAACCATTGCTGCTATTATTGACGGACTTTATTTGCGCGCATCACTCAACCCGACACTGCATTTAAAAACCACATCAAACCAACTGGCGCTCACCGCTATTGACACAATTTTATCAACCCAAACCAGCCCAAAAGAGCCAGACAAATGAGTGATGCTTTTGACTACATCATCGTTGGCGCAGGTTCTGCTGGTTGCGTGTTGGCAAATCGCTTAACCGAAGATGAAAAAGCCACCGTTCTTTTGCTCGAATATGGCGGCACCGATTATGGCCCCTTCATCCAAATGCCGTCTGCCCTTGCCTATCCGATGAACATGGAGCGCTATAATTGGGGTTATGAAACCATCCCCGAACAAAACCTTGGCGGTCGCACCTTAGAAGCCCCGCGCGGCAAAGTACTTGGCGGTTCATCTTCCATCAACGGCATGGTATATGTCCGCGGCCATGCAAAAGATTTCGACACCTGGGAACAATTAGGTGCAAAAAACTGGGCTTACAAAGATTGCCTGCCCTATTTCAAACGTATGGAAAATGCTCATCACGGCCAAAAGGGCTGGCGCGGCACTGATGGCCCAGTGCATATCACCCGCGGCAACCAGCTAAACCCTTTATACAAAGCCTTCATAAAAGCAGGGGTTCAGGCAGGCTATACCAAAACTCCAGATTATAATGGCGAGCGCCAGGAAGGTTTTGGCCAGATGGAAATGACCGTCTGGAAAGGCCGCCGCTGGTCGGCATCAAGTGCATATTTATACCCGATTATGGCACGTAAAAATCTTGTGATTAGAACAGGTGCACTGGTCGACAAAGTCCTGTTCGATGACAACCGCGCCATCGGCATCCAGTATCAAATAGCTGGTGCAACCAAAATTGCCCATGCCCGAAAAGAAGTCATCTTATCGGCTGGTGCTTTTGGCTCCCCAACCATTTTACAGCGCTCTGGCATTGGCGATGCCCATCAACTGCGCTCTGTTGGCATCGAGCCTAAAAAGCATTTGCCCGGCGTTGGCAAGAACCTGCAAGACCATTTAGAACTCTATGTGCAATATGCGGTTTCCCAACCCATCACCTTAAACAGCTATCTCAGCATGTTTTCTAAAACTCGCATTGCTCTGGAATGGCTGGGCTTTAAAACGGGGCTTGGCGCCACCAATCACTTTGAATCATGCGCTTTTATCCGTTCAGCCAAGGGCGTTGAATACCCTGATGTGCAATTTCACTTTTTGCCCGGCGCCATTAGCTATGATGGCACCTCAGCGGCCGATGGTGATGGCATGCAGGTCCATGTCGGCCCAAACCGTTCAAAGTCGCGCGGCCAGATTTCTATATTGTCTAACAATCCGCACGATGCCCCGCAAATCGCCTTTCATTATATGTCGCACGAACAAGACTGGATTGATTTTCGCCGCGCCATCAGATTAACCCGCGAAGTCTTTACCCAAAAAGCCCTCAAACCATATACATTGCAGGAACTTCTTCCCGGTCACGAAACCCAAACAGATGCTCAATTAGACGACTTCATTCGCCAGCATGCCTCAAGCGCTTTTCACCCGTGCAGCACCTGTTATATGGGGGTCGAAGACGATCCAAAATCAGTGGTCAACAACCAGTGTCAGGTTATCGGCATCAAAGCCTTGCGCGTGGTGGATGCATCCATTTTCCCGCAAATCACCAATGGCAATCTAAACGCCCCATCCATGATGGTTGCCGAAAAAGCCGCCGATATGATTTTAGGTAAAACGCCACTGCCTGCCTCAATTCAACGCCCGTTTGAGCATCCAAACTGGCGACACAGCCAACGTTAACCCGATTTGGATAAATCCTTATCTACCAGAAAGAAGCATCTAGAAGAAGAAATCAGGTTGAAAGTTTGTCCAGTTCAGCCTTCATTGCGGCATAAATTGCTTTATTACCAACAATAATGTCGCCACTGGTCATATAGTCATCATCACCGTCCATACCACCAACAATACCGCCAGCTTCCTGCACAATAATCACGCCTGCCGCAATGTCCCATTTCTGCAGACCACGTTCCCAAAACCCGTCAAAACGCCCACAGGCGACATAGGCTAAATCCAGACTGCCCGCACCAAACCGACGAATACCAGCCACTTTGTCTTGTAACACTGCAAGTTCAGAGCGGTATTTTTCAAGATCAGCGCGCCCACGATGCGGCACCCCACTGGCAATGACCGCCTCATGAATATCTTCACGGCCCGAAACCCGCAAACGACGATCATCCAAATATGAACCACGACCTTTTTCGCCCGTAAACAGCTCATTGGTTGCAGGGTTATAAATTACACCTGCAACAATTTCGCCGCGTTGCTCAAGACCAACCGAAATACCAAAATGAGGAATGCCATGAATGAAATTGGTTGTGCCATCAATCGGGTCAACAATCCAACGGCTATCAGGGTCTTCACCCACAACATCACCGCCCTCTTCCATATGAAAACCAAATTTAGGCCGCGCCTTTTTCAGTTCTTCAAATAAAATTTCTTCAACCCGCTTGTCCGCCTTGGTAACAAAATCGGCAGGTCCTTTAGCTGAAACCTGCAAGTTCTCAACTTCGCCAAAATCACGCATCAACCCGCGAGTAGAGCGGCGAACCGCGTTGACCATAACCGTAATAAGGGGCGATGTGACCATTTTAGTAATTCTCTTTATTGCGCAGCTATAAAAGCTGCGATTAACTTTCAGCGCGGCGTATATAGGTGACTTCATTGGTATCAACAACGATTTTCTCACCCACCGTAATAAAGGGCGGCACCATGACGCGCACGCCATTGTCCACAACAGCAGGTTTATAAGACGACGAAACCGTTTGCCCTTTAACAACAGGATCAGCCTCAATCACTTCAAGCACCACCTGACCGGGCAGATCAACACCAATATACGTGCCTTCATGGCTTTCAACCATAACCATCATACCGTCTTGCAAGAAAGCAGCGCGCTCACCAACAAATTCTTTTTGCAATTCGATTTGCTCATAGGTTTCAGTATCCATGAAACAAAGCATATCATCCTGCTCATACAGATATTGGTATTCTTTTTGTTCAAGGCGAATTTTCTCAACCGTTTCATTGGCCCGAAACCGTTCATTAAGTTTGGATCCATTAAGCAGGTTTTTCAACTCAACCTGATTAAATGCACCGCCTTTGCCCGGTTTTACGGCTGCACATTTCACCGCAATCCACAAAGTATCATTATGCATAATCACATTGCCGGGTTTAATTTCGTTGCCATTAATTTTCATCAAAGCACCTTTTGAACATTTTTTTAAGATGGTCACTCGTTTAGCAGCCTTTGCCGCCCGTTGCACGTCAAAAATACCATTAGGCAAAAGCCCTTAATATCCCCATTATAACCGGTAAACCGAACCAACGCATGAGTGATATGCAAAAATTGCATGACTCGCCGTCAAATTCTGCGTCATACTCAGGCAATGACCACAACAGACACTTCAATTCCAGCCCCCATATCACCGGCAAAAAAACCAGACAATATCCTCCATGGTATTTTATGGATGGGCCTGTCCGGTTTACTTTTTGTCGGGGTCACAGGTGTTGTGCGTTATCTTGGTGCCGATATGCCGCCCGTTCAATCCTCATTCATCCGCTATATATTCGGCCTGATCTTGCTTGTTCCGCTCATCATAAAAATGGAAATGAAATGGCCATGCGGTAAAAAATT
>JALWJW010000283.1 GCA_026996935.1 Hyphomicrobiales bacterium | reverse complement strand
ACTTAAATCTTATGAGCAATATGCCCGTTTAAAACAAAACAAAGATGGGCAATGGCGCTTATCCCATCCGCGTTTGGCACAAAACTATCGATTAAACTCGGGCACCATTGTCGAAGAATCGATGATTAAAATTCGCCTGATAAAATCGCGTGAAGCAAAAAAAACCAAAACAATTAAGCCTTTAAAACCCTTGAGCCCGTGGGGTGGCAAAGTATTGGGCGAAGTTGAAGAATGGTTCATCGAACAATTGACACTTGGGGATACATTTTTATTTGCCGGTCAAATTTTGCGCTTTGAGGGCTTAGAAGAAATGTCGGCACTTGTGTCACGCAGTTTTGCCAGCGAACCGAAAGTGCCGTCATATTATGGTGGTAAATTTCCGCTCTCAACCCACCTTGCCGGACGGGTTCGTGAAATGATTGCAGATCAATCCTTACAAACTCACTTGCCCGAACAGGTACGCGACTGGCTTAATATTCAACGATGGAAATCCATCTTGCCACGAGCAAACCAAATGCTATTGGAAACCTTTCCACGGGCCAATAAACATTATCTGGTTTGTTATCCCTTTGATGGTCGTCTGGCCCATCAAACACTTGGTATGTTATTGACCATGCGGCTTGAACGTATGGGGATGCAGCCTTTGGGCTTTGTCGCCAATGATTATGCCTTGGCGGTGTGGTGCGTGCGCGATTTGAGTTTAATGATTGAAACGGGGCGGTTGGATTTGGCCAGACTTTTTGATGAGGACATGCTGGGCGATGATCTTGAAAGTTGGTTGGCGCAATCAAGCCTGATGAAACGCACCTTTCGCGACTGCGCCATTATCTCAGGGTTGATTGAACGGCGCAGCACCCGCAAAGAAAAAACCGGGCGGCAAATGACGGTTTCAAGCGACCTGATATATGACGTATTGCGCAGCCACCAGCCAGATCATATTTTATTGCGCGCTGCTTTTAGTGATGCAGCTTCCGGGCTTATTGATGTAAAGCGTCTTGGTGCGATGCTGGCGCGGATTAAAAATCATATTATTCACAAACCGCTTGAAGCTGTCTCGCCTCTTTCGGTGCCATTAATGCTCGAAATTGGCCGCGAGCCTGTTTATGGTGAGGGCGATGAAGCCTTGCTTGCAGAAGCAGCCGATGAGATGATTGATGAGGCGATGACTCTGCTATGATCCGCTTTCAATCTATCGACCTGCAACCTGATCTGACAGGGGGCTTGTATATCCCAGATAATAAGACGTTACTGGTGGCAGATTTGCACTTTGAAAAAGGATCCAGTTTAGCCCGCTTCGGGGTTATTATCCCGCCCTTTGATACCCGCTCAACCCTTGAAGCATTGCAAAGTGTTGTCAGTCGCTACCAACCAGAAACTTTAATATCGTTGGGTGATAGTTTTCATGACCGAGATGGCCCGCGTCGATTGAATGATGATGACCAATTGGCTATTCACCAGATTGCGGAGCAAACGGACCTGATATGGATTACAGGAAATCACGATCCAGAACTGCCCGATTACCTTCCTGGACGAGTAGCATGTGAGATCATTGCTGGTCCCCTCACTCTTCGTCATGAACCGAGCCTTGATGCTGATGGCGAAATTTGCGGCCATCTGCACCCTGCCGCTATTATTCAACAACGCGGGCGCTCGATACGACGGCGGTGCTTTGCCGGCAATCAAGATCGATTGTTCATGCCAGCATTTGGCGCCTATACGGGTGGGTTAAATGTTACCAGTTCTGCTTATGCCCCGTATTGGAACGCACAACCCTATAACGCATGGATGATCGGCAAATCTGCAATCCACAAATTTGCCTCATCAAAATTACGCTAAAAGTTTAAGAACAGAACCTTAAGTGCGGGCTTGAAGCTGCTGTAGCAATTCGTTGGAAACCATGCCATTTACCTGCAAGCCATTTTGCAGTTGGAACAAACGAACTGCATTGGCGGTGCGCGACCCCATAATGCCATCGGGCGTGCCAACATTAAAACCAAGTTTTGATAATAAAGTCTGAGCATTGGAAATCAACGCCTTGCCGGACAGGTTAGGCTTGGCTTTTAACTGACGTTTTATTGGGCGTTTGGAAGCCACCTGCCATTTGGGATCTTTGATCGCAACAAAGTTTCCTGTTTTTACAGGGCGAGCCGGTTTCCAGTTTGCCAATGTGTTAGAAGCGCTTGCCAGATCTGCTTTTGACAAATAGTTCTTAAGGCTGTGGGCTTTAACCGCTGCATCACGGTCACCTCGCGCCGCTGCCAGAGAATAATTGATAAAGGCATCTTTTTGACTGCGTTTGGTTGAAAGCCCGCGCTCATAAATTACGGCCAGATTATATTGGCTGTCTTTGAGGCCGTAGCTGGCTGCTTTTTCAAACCATTTTTTAGCTTTGGCATAGTCTGTTTTACCACCCTTGGCGCTAGCATAAATTACCGCCAGATTGTGCATGGCTTTAACATTGCCACTTTCAGCAGCACGCTCATACCAAAGACGTGCTGCATTAATATCCTTTGGCAAACCATTGCCACGTTCAAACAAAGTACCGAGGCGATACTGAGCTGGCGCAAGACCATTACTGGCCGCTTTTTGATACCATGATGCTGCTTTTGAAAAATCGCGCTTGATTTTGCGACCTTCAATATAACGACTGGCGACAACAAACTGGGCAGACGGATCACCTTTGGCTGCTGCTTGTCTAAGTTCGATTGTGCCAATTTCTTTTGGTGGCAAATCGACACCGCCTGCAACAATATCTTCAACACTTGCCGGGGGTGAATTGTGCATAGTGTTTTGGGGATTTGCGGTTTGAATATTTAACGGTGAATTAATATTGGATTGCGTGCGCGGTGGGGCCGGTGGCAATGAATTTGTGGTAACAGGTTCAACAGGTGCTGCTTTTACCGGATCATCTGATTTTTCTTCAAGAACACTTTCAGTTGGCATACCTGTTTGAGCCGCGGTTAAATTGCCCGGTGTGGTTGAACGTGCCGGTTGTGTGTATGATACTTTCTGAATAACAGTCTGACCGCTTGCATCTTGTGGTAAAATCTGACTGGTTTGTTTTTTGGGTAATGCTTTTTGAGGACCGGGGGTTTGAGGCGCGGTCACAGAAGGTGCTTGTG
>JALWJW010000282.1 GCA_026996935.1 Hyphomicrobiales bacterium | reverse complement strand
CCAGATACCGACCGCCCCAACGCTGGCGTTTTTTCGTTGCAAGATGATGATGACCAATGGATGAGCCTGCGTTATGACCTGACCGCGCCATTGGCTCGCCATGTGGCCGAAGACTTTCAAAACATCAACCTGCCCTATCGCACCTATCGCAATGGCTGGGTTTTCCGCAATGAGAAACCCGGGCCTGGCCGCTTTCGCCAATTCATGCAGTTCGATGCCGACATTGTTGGCGCACCTGGCGTTCAAGCCGATGCTGAAATGTGCATGATGATGGCCGATACGATGGAAGCACTTGGAATTGCACGCGGTGACTATGTGATCCGCGTGAATAACCGCAAAGTGCTTGATGGCCTTCTAGAAGGTTTAGGACTGGCAGGCGATGAGTTTGCCGATCAACGACTAGGCGTTTTACGCGCCATTGATAAGCTCGATAAATTTGGTGTTGAAGGCATTACACTTTTACTTGGAGAGGGCCGCGAAGACGAAAGCGGCGACTTTACCAAAGGTGCAGGACTTAATGGCGAGCAGGTATCTGCTGTTGTAGACTTTGTTGAAACGGGCCGCGTTGAAGACAATGAAGGTGTCAAAGAACTTGATCTGATCCGCGAAATTATTATGTCTTGCGGATATGACGAAAGCCGTATCAAAATTGATCCATCATGCGTACGTGGACTGGAATATTACACGGGTACTGTATTTGAAGCCGAACTGACATTTGCTGTTAAAAACGAAAAAGGCCAGAAGGTTCAATTCGGATCTGTCGGTGGTGGCGGGCGGTATGATGGGTTGGTTCAGCGGTTTATGGGGCAAGCGGTTCCTGCCACTGGATTTTCTATCGGTGTTTCGAGATTGATGACGGCGCTTAAGAACCTTGGCAAGTTGGGGGCTGATAAAGTCATGGCCCCTGTTGTGGTTTGTGTGATGGATCGCGATACGGAGAGTTTGGGGCGTTATCAACGTATGGTTTCGGACCTGCGCAAAGCTGGTATTCGCGCTGAAATGTTCCAAGGCAATCCGAAGAACTTTGGCAAGCAATTGCAATATGCTGATCGCCGTGGTTGTCCGATTGCGATTATTCAAGGTGCTGATGAACGCGAAGCCGGTGAAGTACAGATCAAGGATTTGTATGAAGGAAAGCGCATTGCTGAGAAAATCGAAAGCCGCGAGGAGTGGACACAAGAGCGCGCGGCGCAGTTTTCGGTTAAGGAAAGTGACTTGGTGGCTGAAGTGCAAAAGTTGCTGGCGCGGATTAAAGGGGATGCGGTATGAGTTTTTTTTCTCTTTCGTCATTCCAGCGAAAGCTGGAATCCATTACGCAAGTAACAAGAATACGGCAAGCAGGGTTATTGGATTCCAGCTTTCGCTGGAATGACGGAGTTACGTCTAATGCCTGGTAAATCATCTGATTATCGCACCAAACTTGCGGTGCAAAATGAGCAACTTATGGGGTTGTTTGAAGCAGCGGGCCATGAGTTTATTGAGCCTGAAATTATTCAGCCGGCCGATGTGTTTTTAGAACGCACGGGCGAAGATTTACGTTCGCGGACTTATGTTTTTTCCGACCCTGAAGGCAATGAGCTTTGTTTACGCCCTGATCTTACGGTGCCGACCTGCCGCTATCACCTTGCCAGTGCACCAACGCCGCAATCTCAAGCGCGCTATAGTTATAATGGCCCGGCCTTTCGCCATGCAAACACTAACGCAACCACAAAGGGCCCGCGTGAATTTGGTCAATTGGGTTTAGAGTGGTTTGGGGCTGAGAACGCTCAAAATGCTGAAGCTGAAATTTTCAACCTCACCATTGCCGCCATGGAAAAAGCCGGCCTTAAAAACTATACGGTGCGCATTGGGGACCTTGGTTTGTTTAATGCGCTGCTTGGCGCTATGGACATGCCAGAACGCTGGCGGCGGCGTTTAGCCCATGAATTTTGGCGGCCCTTGGCGTTTCATAAATTATTGCGCCACTTAACGGGACAACAGCCTTTTGCCACAACATCATGCGATGATCTGGTGGCAAAACTTGCTACTGATAAAAGCGATACCAAAGCTGTTGTTGAAACTGTGCTGGATGAGGAAAATTGGGCTTTGGTTCCCGGGCGAACAAGTGATGACATCGCGCGGCGTTTAGCTGAAAAAGCCAGTGATAAAAATGCCATGCCCCTTTCAAGCCAAATCGCTGATACGATTAATGCCTATTTGAGTATTCATGGCACGTTAGACACCATTCCAGCAAAATTGGAAGACCTTGGCCTGTTTAGTGATGATCGTTTTGCCAGTGCTTGCGCTGACCTTAACAAACGATTTGATTTGTTTGGGCTGGATGCGATGAAAAATGGTTCCATCAGTTTTGCTGCTGAGTTTGGACGCTCGCTTGAATATTACACAGGCTTTGTTTTTCAAATTGAAGTGGAAGACAAAGACGGCGCACCGATGGTGATTGCTGGTGGTGGGCGCTATGATGATCTGATTTCTGACATCGGCAAATGTGTATCTGTGCCAGCGGTTGGCTGCGCGATTTATAGCGAGCGATTGTTAAATGCTGTAGAGGGGCAAAATTCATGAGCAACAAACTAACCATTGCCCTGCCCTCTAAAGGTCGCTTGATGGAAAAGGCGCAAGATCTTTTTGCAGCGGCTGGTTATGAGATTTCGCGTATTGGATCAGCGCGCGGTTATCAGGGCAAAATTTCTGGTATTGAGGACGCCGAAGTGGCGTTTTTATCTGCTGGTGAAATTGCCCAATCGCTGATGGATGGCACCATTGATATTGGCGTGACGGGTGAAGACCTGTTACGCGAAACCATGCCCGATGCTGATGCGTTAGTTGATATGTCGGTGCGGCTGGGGTTTGGTCATGCTGATGTCATTGTCGCCTTGCCAAAATGCTGGCTTGATGTGGCAACCATGGCCGACCTTGATGAGGTGTGTGAAGATTGGTACGCAACGCACAATAAGCGCCTGCGTGTGGCCACAAAATATTTGCGTATTACCCGACGGTTTTTTGCTGATAAAGGCGTGACGGGCTATCGCATTGTTGAAAGCTTGGGGGCAACAGAAGGAGCACCGGCATCTGGCACCGCGCAGGTTATTGTGGATATTACTTCGACGGGTTCAACACTTGAAGCCAATAATTTGAAAGTGCTTGATGATGGATTGATTTTTCAATCTGAAGCGGTTTTGGGCGTAGCGAAAAAAGCTTTACCTGACCAGCGGATTAGCGACATGCAGGCAAAGCTTTTGGAACAATTGGAAACTTAAGCGCCCGTTTTGAAGCGCCCAGTATTAAAACCATCTATTACGCTTGAGCACTTTTTATTTAAAAACCTGTTGATCAGTTTTTCGCCAATCAGTTATCGCTTGAATAACCATTGAAAACGCCTAACATCTGTTTTCACAAGATTACTGCATCTTCAATAAAAGGCCTACGCTGAAGACTTTAAACCACTTAAAAAATAATTTTAAATAACCAAATCTGGCTTCTTACTTGCTGTCATAATAAATTAAATGTTTGGTTGTTTTGAAATGAGACACTATATGGTGTATGATAGAATTTAATTTTAAATATAACTATCTTTATGGTACACAGCTTGCGCATTCAATCCTATAGGGCAGGTCCGATCTGCTTTTAATCTGTGGCGACTGCCCCCGACCTGCAGATTTAAAAGCCCGGAAAAGCCCTGCACAGGAATTTGAATGCAAAAGAGGAAAGGCCGCTGGATGTAAATTCAGTGGCCTTTTTGCTGAGGAAAAACCTGATTGCCAAGTTGTATCAAAATATAAAAAAGGCCGCTGATTTTCATCAACGGCCTTCAGTAACTTAAGTGCTGGTGTGTAAGCTGGACTTATTAAAAGCCCATGCCGCCACCCATGCCGCCCATGCCGCCCATATCAGGCATTGCAGGTGCGCCACCAGCATCTTTAGCAGGTGCTTCGGCAATCATGGCTTCAGTTGTGATCAACAAAGCGGCAACAGAAGCTGCATCTTCAAGAGCAACACGGACAACCTTTGTTGGATCCATAATGCCCATTGCAATCATATCGCCATATTCTTCGGTTTGAGCGTTAAAGCCAAAGTTACCTGATTTCTCAAGAGTTTTGCCACAAACGATTGAACCTTCAACACCTGAGTTTTCAGCAATTTGGCGAAGCGGTGCTTCAAGAGCTTTTGATACAATTTTGATGCCTGCTTGAATGTCAGGGTTTTCATCAGACAATTTATCAACGGCTTTTTTAGCACGAACCAAAGCAACGCCACCACCGGGAACAATGCCTTCTTCAACTGCAGCACGGGTTGCGTTTAGAGCATCATCAACGCGGTCTTTGCGTTCTTTAACTTCGATTTCTGTTGAACCACCAACGCGAAGAACAGCAACACCGCCAGCCAATTTTGCCAAACGTTCCTGAAGTTTTTCACGGTCATAGTCAGATGTTGTTGCTTCTGCCTGGGTGCGAATTTGTTCGCAACGCGCTTTAAGCTCTTTTTTCTTGCCAGCGCCATCAACGATCATTGTGTTTTCTTTGTCCACAACAACACGTTTTGCAGTGCCAAGCATATCAAGCGTTACGCTTTCCATTTTGATGCCAAGATCTTCAGAGATCACTTGACCGCCTGTTAGGATCGCGATGTCTTCAAGCATTGCTTTACGACGATCACCAAAGCCAGGTGCTTTAACAGCACAAACTTTCAGGCCACCGCGCAAACGGTTAACAACCAAAGTTGCAAGCGCTTCTCCGTCAACATCTTCTGCAATGATGAAAAGTGGTTTCGTTGACTGAACAACAGCTTCAAGGATTGGCAACATTGCTTGCAGGTTTGAAAGTTTTTTCTCTACCAACAAAATGTATGGATCTTCCATTTCGGCGGTCATTTTTTCTGAATTTGTCACAAAGTATGGTGACAAGTAGCCACGATCGAACTGCATACCTTCAACAACTTCAAGTTCACTTTCAGCCGTTTTAGCTTCTTCAACAGTGATTACACCTTCGTTGCCAACGCGCTGCATGGCAGCGGCGATGTCTGCACCAATTTGTGCTTCACCGTTTGCAGAAATGGTGCCCACCTGGGCCACTTCTTCAGATGTTTTAATTTTCTTTGAGCGTTTTGTAAGGTCTGCTTGTGCAGCAGTGGCTGCAAGCTCAATACCACGCTTAAGATCCATCGGGTTCATGCCCGCAGCAACCGCTTTTGCACCTTCGCGAACAATTGCTTGTGCCAAAACAGTTGATGTTGTTGTACCATCACCAGCAATATCGTTGGTTTTGGTTGCAACTTCACGGACCATTTGAGCGCCCATGTTTTCAAATTTATCTTCCAATTCAATCTCTTTGGCTACAGTTACACCATCTTTGGTGATGCGTGGTGCGCCAAATGATTTATCGATCACAACATTGCGACCTTTTGGACCCAAAGTTACTTTTACAGCATTGGCCAGAATATCAACACCATTGAGCATACGCTCACGGGCATCGCGACCAAATTTTACGTCTTTAGCAGTCATGTTTAAGAACCTTTCTTAATGGACTAACAATTATTTTTATAATGTTTTGAAATGAGAAAAGGCGTAAATATACACCTTGAAAATTCACTTATCCTAAAACACCCATGATATCAGATTCTTTCATAATCAAGACTTCCTGGCCATTGATTGTGACTTCGTTACCTGACCATTTACCGAACAAAACGGTATCGCCTTTTTTAACGTCAAGGGCAATAATTTTGCCATCTTCGCCACGGGCACCAGGGCCTACAGAAATAACTTCGCCTTGGCTTGGTTTTTCCTGGGCTGTGTCTGGAATGATAATACCACCGGCTGTTGTGGTGGCTTCCTCAATGCGGCGTACAACGACGCGGTCATGTAAAGGGCGGAACTTCATGTTTTTTCTCTCCTACTTAATACTGTTTTGAGCGAAGTGCCGAAACACTAAAGGCACCCCCGATAACGCGGGCCGTTTCGGGACTTTAGCGTAACTGTTAGCACTCTAACAACAAGAGTGCTAACAACTGGCCATTGAGGTAGTTAGTCTAAGGCCTGGAGTCAAGGGTTGAGCGAAGATTTGGGTTAATTTTTTAACGCTATTGAGCGCTGAACTTTTGTTTTTTCAAGGTATGCTGCTTTTTAACGCTGGCTTTTTCACCTGTGTCGGGCTCACACGTTTGACGAACGAATTCATTTTGCGGATCACCCGTATAAACCTTGTTTGACAAAGAAAACTGAAAACTGTCTCCAGATTTTTTCTTTTCACCTGCATGGCTGATATTGGCCTGACTCACGCTGACAAGCACGATGACCATCAATGTGCGGCAACTGGATATTCCTGATAAGGTTTTCAGCAAACTGTTCATAGCTGGTTATGTAACATGGGCAATTGGGCAAAGCCATGGCATAATGGTAACATCTTTGTTGATTGTTAAAAATGTGATTCGAGATTTGTCTATGCATCTAAATAAAACGGCCCTTTCCATTCTGTTTGCCGGCCTGTGTGCGGCAGGTATTGTGGCCGGCGTTTGGGGGTATGCTGCCACGGGCGGTGCAGTTGCTGCATTGAGTGCGGCGGTTATCATGTTGGTGGCGGCTCAATTGGTGCTGTTTCTTCTTTTAGCAAAAAATGACGAACCCAAAGAGCGCGATGATACACCAGATGCGTTATATGCTTTAAACAAACGCCTTACCGGTGTTGAAAAACAGATTCGAAAAGTTGGTAAGAATCAACAGCAACTGACACGCAGACTTGATGATCTGCCAGCTCATTTGGCGCCTCAAATTATGGCTCATCTTCACCAAGCCACTTTTACAGCGCCTTTGTCTGAAAACAAAACGCCGGCACTAAACGCTGACCCTTCTTTTTCTGAGACAAAACCCAGCCCGACACTGGAAGCGGTTTTATCAACATCACCCCACAGCGATGACGAAACATCTGAAGCTTTTGTCCCGCAAGGTCCAGCTTATAGTCATGATGAAAATTTAACTTTATTCTTAGAACCTGTTATTGATTTAGAGGCAATGGGAACAGCTTTTTATCGCGCCGAACTGGCTTATCGCAATGATTTGGGAGAACAAAAACGCCTGAACCAGATTAGCCAACAAATCGAAGACGATGGTTTTAGCGGTGTTATGGACATGAAACTGTTTACCCGTCTTGGACCTGTGATAGAACGTCTCGCCACGCGCGGTAACTTACTTGGCGTGATCTGCCCTGTTTCTCGACAATCGTTTGGCAATCACGATTTTTTAGAAGAGCTAACGCGCTACCTGCAAGAGTTTCCCGAGCTTGCTCGCGTACTTGTCATTGAAATAAGTCAGGCAGATCTGGCGAAATTGTCTGAAGACGGCATGACAGGACTGGCGTTTTTGGCGCAAATTGGCGCAACTTTTTGTTTAGGTGGTACTGGACTGGAAAGCCCTGATCTAACAACACTGGCCTCGCTTGGCTTTCGTATGCTTGATATTGATTATCAGGAAAATATGGAGCGTTATAAACTTGCCGGATTTGGCTCTAACGGCCATGCTGCTCAACTTCGAAAAGATGCAACCACTGCTTCGATGAGTATTATAGGCTCTGGTTTACAACGCAAATCGCAAAAAGACATTTTAAACAATCTCATTGATTTTGGTCGCGGTCCTCTGTTTTCACCTCCACGAGCGGTGCGCGCCAACCTTGATGACAACCAACAATCTCAATCTCTTTCAAGCCAAAACCGTCTTCGCCAACAAAGTAGTAATATCAAAGCAGCTTGACCTATTACGCTTGAGCCTATAGCCATCAAGGTAAATTTATTCATCAACACTCTTTTCGTGCTCATTAAAAGCGCAACAGGCAGCGATATTTTATCCATGAAAAACTTACCCCTTGCAGAAAACGGTCAGCAATTATCCGCACGTTATGACATTTGGCTTTGTGACATCTGGGGCGTTGTGCACAATGGCGTTGCCGCACATAAAAAAGCTTGTGAAGCATTGGCCAAGCACCGCGAAAATGGCGGCATTGTAGTATTAATCACCAATGCACCACGCCCCAAAGCCGATGTCATTAAACAGCTCAAGGGTCTGAAAGTGCCCGATAATTGTTTTGATGATATTGTGTCTTCTGGCGATGTTACCCGCGAACTGGTCAGTGACCATAAGGGCGGGAAGGTTTTCTTTTTAGGGCCAGAACGCGACTATGGACTAAAAGACGGCCTGCCCGTTGAATGGAGCGATATCGACCAGGCTGAAGCGGTTTTATGTTCCGGGCTTTATGATGACAAAAACGACACTATGGACCGTTACGCCAATATGCTGGCGCAAATGAAACAGGGCGATTTACCCATGATTTGCGCCAACCCAGATATTGTGGTGCAATTTGGCACGCGGCTTATTCCGTGCGCTGGCGCTATTGCAGCCGAATATGCCAAAATAGGTGGACAGATTTTAATGGCGGGTAAGCCGTTTAAGCCTATTTATGAGATCTCATTGGCCCATGCTTCTAAAATTAAAGGTCAACCAATTGATAATACAAATGTGGTTGCCATTGGTGATGGAATGAATACAGATATAAAAGGGGCACGAGATTTTGGTCTTGATGTCATGTTTATTTCCGGCGGTATTCATGATGATGAAATCAATGAAGACGGCAGTGTAGATGATTTAGCAAATATTGCCCGCCATGCAATTGACGGGGTAAAAATCGCAGGCGCCATGCGTCATTTTGAATGGTAAAGCGCCAAGCACAATTGGAGTGGTAAAATGAGCAAAAACAACGCCTTGTGTTATGAAGACATCCATGTGGGCATGTCTGAGCAGATTGAAAAAGTACTCGGCAATGAAGAAGTGCAGACTTTTGCTGATTTAACAGGTGATAATAACCCCATTCACTTAGATGAAGACTATGCCTCAACAACCATGTTTAAGGGCCGCATTGCCCACGGCATGCTGACAGCCAGTTTAATTTCTAATATTTTAGGCACAAAACTACCTGGCACCGGGGCGATTTATCTTTCGCAATCAGTTCGCTTTCGCGCCCCTGTGCGCCTTGGGGATAATGTTGTTGTAAAAGCAACGGTGAGCGAGATGAACGAAAAACGCAAAATCGTTACGCTGGCGTGTGAATGCAAGGTGGGCGATGTTGTTGTGCTTGATGGTGAAGCCAAAGTTATGGTGCCATCCAAGGCTGATAAATAAGTGCAATCGGGTGTGACTTTAACTTAAGGGGCTGGTGATGTTTTTACCAAAGCAAAACGAAAAACTACCCGATCAATATCGTGGCGGCGTTGTCGCGATTGGTAATTTTGATGGCGTTCATTTGGGCCACCAGGCCCTGATTGCCGAAGCCAAAAAACAATCCGACGCCAAAGGCTGTTCGCTGGGTGTCTTAACTTTTGAACCTCACCCGCGCACTTTTTTTCGCAGTGAAGAACCCGTATTCAGATTAGCGACACCACAAAGCAAAGCCCAATTACTCAAAGGTCTTGGGGTGCAGTTTTTAGATGTCACCCCATTTAATCTTGAGCTTGCCAGTTTAGAGGCCGAGGATTTTGTTGAAAAAATTCTTGTCGAACGATTAGGCGTTTCTCATGTGGTGACTGGCTATGATTTTCACTTTGGAAAGGGTCGAAAAGGCTCACCAGATACCATGCGAAAGCTGGGCGAGAAATTTGGTTTTGGCGTTAGTATTGTCGAGCAGGTAACTGATGTTGATGGTATTGCTCCTTATTCCTCAAGCGCTGTCAGAACCGCTCTTCGTCGTGGTCACATTGCAAAGGCTGCGCATCAACTTGGTCATTGGTGGTCGGTTTTAGGCACTGTTGTGAAAGGTGATCAGCGCGGGCGCACCATTGGTTATCCAACAGCAAATATTGCACTTGACCCCGGGTGCGAACCCCATGAAGGCATTTATGCTGTACGGGTACGGTTGGAACAGGACGGAAGACCGCAGTGTCACCCGGCTGCTGGTTATATTGGTTATCGGCCCACATTTGAAACCGAGCGGATGTTTTTAGAGGTTTTCATCTTTGATTTTGATCGCGAGATTTACGGGCAGGATATTGCTGTTGATTTTATTGATTTCATTCGTCCTGACAAAAAGTTTAATGGGCTGGATGAATTGCTTGTTCAGATGAAAGCTGATTGCGAGATCGCGCGTAAAACCCTTGACCGTCTCAAAAACAGTGATCCGATGATGGCCTATCCCTTGGGTGCCATGCAGGCTAAATGCGAACTTTAAAATAATGTCGGCTCTTTCAAGCAAAAGCCCTGTTTGGCAACCAAAAGTTCAGTTTATCATTGGTGGTGTGCAAAAGGGTGGTACGACGGCGCTTTGGCAAATTTTGCGAAGGCACCCTGAGATTTATATGCCGGGCAACAAGTGCCAGGATTATTTCATTAGCAAGCCTGTCGCTTTTACCGTAGCGCGCAATATTGAATACGAAAAACTATTTTGCGATGCCCCTGCCGATAAGCTATGTGGTGAAGCATCAGCCAGTTATATATTTTACCCCCACGCTATGCGCCTCATCGCCCATTACAACCCTGACATAAAACTGATTTTCATTCTGCGCGATCCGGTGGCACGGGCTTATTCACATTGGAATATGGGCGTTCAAAAGGGCCGTGAAGACCGCCCGTTTATTGAAGCGGTACGTGCCGAACAAAAGAAACTGGGTATGTTTCATCGTAAATACCACTTTTCTTACTCGACGCGCGGGTTGTACAGCCAACAGGTTGCGTATCTGCTCAAAATATTCAGACCCGACCAAATGTTATTTTTACGCAGCAAGCAATTGCGCGAAAACAACGAGGAAACGGTGAAAAGGGTGTGTGAGTTTTTAGGTGTTGGCGATCATACGAAACTGCCAAAAAACAAATCCTGGCATGCACGAAAATATGATAATCCAATTTCCCCGCAGGAGCGCGCCGAACTGATCGAATTCTTTAAACAAGACATCAAGCACCTGGAACAGATGCTTGATTGGGATTGTTCAGACTGGCTTATATAACCAGTCTATAGTCATTACGCGTCTTCCGGGTCGAGCAATTTGTGCATGTGCACAATGAAATAACGCATTTGTGCTATGTCCATTGTTTCACGCGCTTTGGTTTCCCATGCGGCATGGGCGCTGGCATAATCGGGAAAAATACCCACAATATCGAGATGGGCCAAATCCTGAAACCGTACGCCTTCAAGGTCTTCTAATTCTCCCCCAAACACCAGATGCAGTAACTGTTTCGGTTTAATTTCGCTCATTTTTACCTCTAAAACTAATTGATAAATGTTTTGGTGATTTCCAACATTTGCTTATGCAATGTTTTCCCGCCAGCAACAACACCATCTGATTGCCTTGGGTTTTCCTGATTATACTTTATTGGCGCACCATATACATTGGTAATTTCTCCACCTGATTCTCGGATGATTAAGTCAGCAGCGGCTAAATCCCAGTCGCTTTCCTTGCCCATAGAGATAGCCCCGTCAAAACTGCCATCCGCAGCCAGACAAATGCGCAAGGCCAGGGATGTAGTGCACTCAATATTCATTGGTGGCCAGGGCTTTGCCCAGCGTGAGGAGGTAAATACTCCTTTGCGGCCCATCATTTTACAGCCTTGCAAATCCTGTCTGTCAGATGTGTGAATAGTGTTGCCATTAAGTGTTGCTCCGCTGCCTTGTTTAGCGCGATATATTTGTCTGGTAAGCGGGCGCAGTATCCGCGCCAGGGTAATTTGACCATGGTCCAATAAAGCAATGGACAGGCACCATTGATCGGTTCTGTTCACAAAAGCTGAAGTGCCATCTATCGGATCAACAATCCATACGCGCTCATATTGCAAACGGGATTTATCGTCACTGGTTTCTTCTGATAACCAGCCATAATCCGGGCGATCGCGTAAAAGGGTTTTCTTTAAAAAATCATCAACAGCAATATCAGCATCAGTGACGGGTGTGCCATCGGCTTTATCCCACTTTTTTGCTGATGAATCATAATATTTGAGCGCGATTTCGCTCGCCTGCACAATAGCCTGCTCAATCAATTTTTCATCATCTAAGCTGGGCTTATTTTCCGGCAAGTGTCATTTCCTCAATTCTGCATGACGGTGCATTGGTGGTGCCGTGATAATGCAAATCATTGGCCGGGGTTAATTGAGCAAACATATCCTTCAAGTTGCCGGCAATGGTAACTTCATTTACCGGATAAACGATTTGACCATTCTCTATCCAAAAGCCTGAAGCACCACGGCTATAGTCACCCGTAATGCCATTCACGCCCATGCCAATAAGTTCGGTGACAAGCAGGCCTTGTTTAATGCCGCTTATCAGCTCATCGCGCGATTGATTGCCAGCCTGCAAATACAAATTACTTGATGACGGTGATGGCGGGCTGGAGGTGCCGCGTGAGGCATGACCGGTCGATTGCAAACCCAATTGACGGGCCGAGCGGCAATCAAGCATCCAACTGGCCAGTTGTCCATTTTCAATAATATGGTGAGTACCCGTTGCGATGCCTTCGCCATCAAATGGTTTTGAGGCCAGACCTTTTAACATCCGCGCATCATCAATGATGTTCACTCCATCGGCAAAAACCATTTCACCCATTAAGTCTTTTAAAAAGCTGGTGCCACGAGAGATGGATGAACCATTTACGGCCTTTGATAAATGACCAATTAAAGAGCCAGCCACACGCCAATCAAATACAACGGGGCATTTTTGCGATTCAACTTTTTGCGGATTCAACCTTGCCACCGCGCGTTTGCCTGCACTGGTGCCAATGCTGGCGGCATCTTGCAAATCAGCTAAATGTACAGCGGCTGAATAATCATAATCGCGAGCCATATTGGTCCCCTGGCCTGCAACCATTGAGGTGGAAACAGAATAACCAGAGCGGG
>JALWJW010000281.1 GCA_026996935.1 Hyphomicrobiales bacterium | reverse complement strand
ACCTGGACCACCTTGCGCACCTGAACCGTGGCATGGTGTACAATTAACGGCAAATGCGGCTTTACCACCTGCCTGAGCAAACTCAAACAATTTCTCATCTTTGCGAATATCAGCTAAAGATTTTGCCGCAATCTGATCGCGAAACACCTTTTGAGCGTCACGAGCTTTGGCAATATCAACAGCAACTTCACCGCGAGCCGTCCAACCGAGCAGGCCAGGGGTTGCTCCCTTAATCAATGGAATTGCCGGATAAGCAATCATGTAACCGATTGCAAACACAATACAGGCATACATTGTCCATAACCACCAGCGTGGCAACGGGTTATTCAGCTCTTTAATGCCATCCCATTCGTGACCGGTCGTCTCAACGCCGGTTACCTCATCAATTTCTTTTTTACTCATGGTCAATCCCTCTTAAGCGGGATCTGACCCGCATCATCATATTGCTTCTTTGAACCTGGGCGGAAGACAAACAAGGCAACCAGCACGAAAACGCTGACCAAGTAAACCAAACCCCAGCTACTGGAGAAATGACGGAAAGTCTCATAATCCATAACAGGTTCCTATCTTAAGTTGTCTTCGGCTTTGTAGTCTTTAAAGTCTACAAGAGTGCCAAGCATTTGAAGGTATGCAACTAATGCATCCATTTCAGTGACCCGTTTAGGATTACCATCAAAGTCTCGAATTTGAACCTTTGGATAACGCTTCCTTAGCGCGTCTTCATCGTCACTGTCAGGGGTTGCCTGAGCAAGCATATCCTTAGTTGCATTTTCAATCATTTCTTTAGTGTAGGGCACACCGACTTGAACATTTGTTTTCAAGTGCAATGCCGCATCATCAGTGCGAACATCGGTGTCAGCAAGAAATGCATAACGAGGCATTACAGATTCAGGCACAACAGATTGTGGGTTTTTCAAATGCTGCACATGCCATTTATCAGAGTAACGCTTACCAACCCGGGCCAAATCAGGACCAGTACGTTTTGAACCCCATTGGAAGGGGTGATCATACATACTTTCAGCGGCCAGAGAATAGTGGCCGTAACGCTCTACTTCGTCACGGAATGGACGGATCATTTGTGAGTGGCACAAATAGCACCCTTCACGAATATAAACATTACGTCCAGCCAATTCGAGCGGGGTGTACGGGCGCATGCCCTTCACCTTCTCGATAGTGTTTTTCACATAAAATAACGGTGCAATTTCTACCAGGCCACCAATTGTCACTACAATAAATGACAAGATGAAAAGCAGCGTGGCACTTTTTTCTATTCGTTCGTGTTTATTTAACATCGTTCAACTTTCCTTTACGCTGCTTTAACAATAGCACCCATTGGGGCTTCGTTACGCTTGTTGCCTTTGACAGTTTGGTAGAAGTTCCAGGCCATGATCAAACCACCGGCCAGATACATCGCACCACCAATCGCGCGGATAACATAGAATGGATGCATTGCAGCAACTGTTTCAGCAAAGCTGTATACAAGGAAGCCTTGAGCATCATATTCACGCCACATCAGACCTTGCATAATACCAGACACCCACATTGATGAGGCATAAACAACGATACCTAGTGTTGCGAGCCAGAAGTGCCAGTTTACAAGACGCAAGCTGTACAAACCATCACGGTTCCATAAGCGCGGTACAAGATAATACATAGAACCAAATGAAATCATACCAACCCAGCCAAGAGCGCCTGAGTGTACGTGTCCGATTGTCCAGTCAGTGTAATGGCTCAAAGCGTTCACAGACTTAATCGCCATCATTGGGCCTTCGAATGTGGACATACCATAGAACGCCACCGCAATAACCATCATGCGAATAATCGGATCGGTACGCAGTTTATCCCAGGCACCAGACAAGGTCATCAGGCCATTAATCATACCACCCCATGACGGCATCCACAGCATAATAGAAAATGCCATACCCAGTGTTTGAGCCCAATCAGGAAGGGCAGTGTAATGAAGGTGGTGAGGACCAGCCCAGATATACATAAAGATCAATGACCAGAAGTGGATAATTGATAGACGATATGAGTAAACAGGACGATTGGCTTGTTTTGGTACAAAGTAATACATCATACCCAGAAAGCCCGCGGTCAAGAAAAAGCCAACCGCATTATGACCATACCACCACTGGGTCAAGGCATCTTGAACGCCAGAGAACAGTGAGTAGCTTTTTGAACCAAGAAATGAAACAGGCACAGCCAGATTATTGACGATGTGCAACATTGCAATGGTTACGATAAATGAAAGATAGAACCAGTTCGCCACATAAATGTGTGGTTCTTTTCTTTTGTAAATAGTGCCAAGGAAGACAAGAAGATACGCCACCCAGACAATGGTCAACCAAATATCAACAAACCATTCTGGCTCTGCATATTCACGTGATTGGGTCACACCCATCACATAGCCTACTGCAGCCAGAACGATGAACAATTGGTATCCCCAGAAAACAAACCAGGCCAGATTGCCAAATGCCAGACGTACACCGTTGGTACGCTGAACAACATAGAAACTTGTTGCAATCAATGCATTACCGCCAAAAGCGAAAACAACCGCTGACGTGTGTAATGGACGCAAGCGACCAAAATGCGTAAAGGCCGAATCCAGATTGAGTGCCGGAAAAGCCAATTGCGATGCAATCGTTACACCAACAGTAAAACCAACAATCCCCCAAAACATTGTTGCAATCATGCCAGCACGCACAACACTGTCCAAATACTCATCGCCTGAAGCGGTTTGAGCAACGGTGCTACCAAAATTTGTCCGTTTTGCTGTTACGACGATTGCAATGACACAGGCCAAAGCAAAAATCATTGCTGACACGGCAAAAAGACTATCATGAGCTTTTGCGGCTGCAAGCAATGCAAGCACAAACCCAACGCCATAAATGGCTATTTTCCCTAGTGAAGTCATATCTTCCCTCTAACGTTTGCTAACCGCACAGGCAGCTAGCCCTCAAAATATTATAAAAATACCGTTTTTCGATACATTGTCATTGTAGTACGAGACTTTGATATAAATCAATTTTCAAGTGTTTGAGCACCTACACGTTGACGCACCAGTGTGACAATTCTTCTTAAAAACGCTGTATTAATCCCCGCCTGCCATTTTTAAAGCCTCGATATCCAGGAC
>JALWJW010000280.1 GCA_026996935.1 Hyphomicrobiales bacterium | reverse complement strand
ATGAATGCTTGAATCTATTTAAACGCGACACGCACTAGGGTTAACTACTCAATACATTTTTCTTAATAAACATCGGCGCAAAATAAATAACAAATAAAACCATTCCCAACGCATATAACATTCCAGCCACACCAACCGCCTGCATATAATCCACGGGCAAAACATTGGCAAAAATTCGAATAATTGCCCCTAAAATGATTGACCCATAAATTGCTTTTATCATGCCACCTGCATGAATAACCTGCCCACTATGGCCAAGGCTGGCCCGTGTCATCATCGCCATTGTCATGGTTCCGATCGCCCCTGCTGAAAGCGCGTGCAAGGCTGAAGCCGCATCAAGGGCCCCATCACTAAATATCGAAAACGCCATAAGGAAGAACCACACGGCCAACCACAAATAAGCAATGTGTAAAATGACAACAATGGCTTCACCAGCCACCGCAAAAGTTCGCCACCTCGCCATACGCAGCAAAATCGAAACAGCAGCAAGAACCATCACACCAGCGGTTAAAATATGATCTGGCAGCAAAACCCATAACACCACAGCCACTACGCTGAGTGCCATACTGGCTTTATCGACATTTCCCATGCTTGCAGGAAGCGGTGACAAACGCTTTGAGGCCATCCAATTACGGGTAAAACTAGGTGTAACACGCCCTCCGATCAAGGCAATCAGGATTGCAATAACCCCCAGTGCAGCGCGTTCGGCCGGGGCAATGTCCAAATCATTAAGAGCCAAATAATGATAAGCAATATTGGCAAATGCAAACAACGATACCAACACCGCAACTGGATAGTTTCGTTTATTTTTACCCGAAGCTATTTCCCGCCAAATCAGCCCTGCAAATACAACCAGAAAAGCACTATCTATCACAGCCCCAAATAAAGGAGAAAACGCTGAAAACGCGATCGCTACACGCCCGGCAATCCACAATAACCATAAAGCCATGAGCGGCCCGCCAACCACGGGCAAACGTCCCGTCCAATTAGGCACAGCGGTTAATAAAAACCCAACCACGACAGCGGCAACATAGCCAAATATCATTTCATGGATATGCCATGCGCTCCCTTCAAGATAGCTGGGCACGGGCACATCATGCACCAACATGGCCACCCATAAAGGCATCGCAATGCCTGCAAAGACGGCAGCCGATAAGAAAAACGGTCGAAAACCCCGTGCGAAAAATAACGGACCTTCATATGCTCTCATTTTTTGTGCGCTGGTTGTCATAACTCAATCTCAATTTATTAAACTTTCAACCGTTATACGGCTGGTTGAGGATCATAAATTGATATATATCAAAGCCAAACAATTATCCAACTAAAATAGTCGGGTATTTTAGTTTTCTGACGATTTTGCCACCAAACCACGCGATTCCAATACTTGCGTAATCTCATCTAAGATTGCCGGGTCATCAATCGTAGCTGGCATTTTCCATGTCTCACCATCCGCAATTTTAGCAATCGTCCCGCGCAAAATTTTACCCGAACGGGTTTTCGGCAAACGAACACAATTCATCACCACGCGCAAAGCCGCAACCGCACCAATTTTCTCACGCACCAATTGAACACATTCTTTTTCAATTTCAACAGGATCACGATCAACACCAGATTTTAATACAACAAACCCTACAGGCACTTGGCCTTTAAGTTTATCGGCAATGCCCAGCACAGCACATTCTGCCACATCTTGATGAGCTGACAAAACTTCTTCCATACCGCCCGTCGACAATCGATGGCCCGCAACATTGATGATATCATCAGTCCGCGCCATAATGAACAAATACCCGTCTTCATCAATGTAACCGGCATCTGCGGTTTCATAATATCCAGGATACGTTTTGAGGTAGCTATTGATAAAGCGCTCATCATTGTTCCATAGCGTTGGCAAACACCCAGGCGGCAATGGCATTTTGATACAAACAGCACCCAATTCACCAGCGGACAATTCATTGCCGTCATCATCTAAAATATCAATATCGTAACCGGGCATCACCACCGTTGGTGAACCATATTTAACTGGCAACTTGCCCAAACCAATTGGATTACCCGCCATTGGCCAACCAGATTCCGTTTGCCACCAATGGTCAATCACCGGCACATGCAACAAGTTTTCGGCCCATTGAATCGTATCAGGGTCCGCCCGCTCTCCTGCTAAAAACAACGTCCGCATTGATGAAACATCATAGCTTTTTAAAAACGTCCCATCAGGGTCTTCTTTTTTTATCGCCCGAAACGCCGTTGGTGCGGTAAACAACGCCGCCACTTTATGTTCTTCAATCACCCGCCAGAACACGCCAGCATCAGGGGTGCCAACTGGTTTGCCTTCAAACATGATCGTCGTGCAGCCATGCAATAATGGACCATAAACAATATAAGAATGACCAACAACCCAGCCTACATCAGAAGCAGCCCAAAATACTTCACCAGGTTTCAAGCCATAAAACGCATCCATGCTCCATTTCAGCGCCACCATGTTGCCGCCATTATCGCGCACCACCCCTTTGGGTTCACCTGTTGTGCCTGAAGTGTATAAAATATAGAGCGGGTCCGTTGCCGCCACTGAAACACAATCAGCTTTTGCCCCCGCCGCGCGCACCTCATCCATCACCGCACCCCAGTCATGGTCGTAACCGATTTTCATCTCGGCAGCTTCGCGATCGCGCTGTAAAATAATGGTACCTTCAGGCTTATGTTTAGAGATCTCAATCGCTTCATCAAGTAACGGCTTATACGCAATCACCCGCCCGGGCTCGATACCACATGAAGCTGATATAATGAGTTTTGGCTGTGCATCATCAATTCGTGTTGCCAGTTCTTTTGGGGCAAAACCGCCAAACACCACCGAATGAATAGCCCCAATACGCGCGCACGCCAGCATGGCAATAGCCGCTTGTGGCACCATTGGCATATAGATAATAACCCGATCACCCTTACCAACACCTTTGGCCTGCAATCCGCCAGCAAAATGAGAAACCTCATCCAATAACTCATTAAAACTGAATGTCTGCTTCGCCCCGGTTATCGGGCTGTCATAAATAATCGCAGCTTGTTCTCCGCGCCCCGCCTCAACATGGCGATCAACACAATTATAACACGTGTTACATTGCGCCCCGACAAACCATCGGCCATAAACGCCCATATC
>JALWJW010000279.1 GCA_026996935.1 Hyphomicrobiales bacterium | reverse complement strand
ATATCGGCGCGGAGTGACTTGGCCGTAACCAGTGGCAACCAGGCCAGGAAAGGGAAAATTGCAACAAGACGAGCCATTACGGGGCTTTTATAATGATATGATTCTGTTGCCATGTTTCCAGACCTGCAAAAGACTTACAAACTTTTAAAAGCCTGTATATGAAATGATTTGGTGTCAGATTAAAGGCGGCACAAAAAGTGCGCGAGATATGAAAAAAGACCATTCTGACTGGATATGCACGGTTTATAAATTAACAAATTCGGGTTGGATATGGTAAGGTTTGTCGCAGGTTCAAATGCCGATATTTTAGGTTTCTTGAGCCTTTCGACACTCAACAAAAACTTTTAGCTGGCAATCATCGCATTTGCCTTGTCGGCGTATGAGTCGATGAAGGGTTTTGAACATATCTTTCTTTTTATCAAAGAAATGATTGTTGCCGATGTGCGCAATGGCGTGGGTTTTGCTGAATGCTTGATATACTTTAGGTTTCATGCCGGTGAAATAAAGCCCACCACCTTCAGCTTCCAGCCTGTCAGCTTCTTCGCAAAGCATTTCAGCGCCCGCCAGGTCGATGAAGTTGACGCTTTCACAATCGATAACGATATGATGGCGTTTTTCTGTTTCGCTGATTTTATATAGTTTTGATTGAATGAAATTGAGTGAGCCAAAATAGATGGACATATCAATTCGGATGATTTTCAATTCAGGACATTCATCAACAGGTTTGGTGTCAACATCAATCAGTTCATTGGTGTCGCTTTGCCTGTAGGTTTCAATCTCGCTGAGGATATGTTTGTCTTTTACTTTGTCGACATCTGGTGCAAGGGCAACAATTTCCGGTGTCGATGTGCGGGCCAGGAAAATGATCAGTGATAGTAATACGCCAAGATAGATGGCAAATTCCAGCTCCAGAAATAAAGTGGATAAAAAGGTTGTGAGCAAAATAGCAGTTTCGCTGGTGCTTGATTGAATGACGTGGCGAATTTGTTTAACGTCGATCAGGCTGTAGGCAACCAGAAAAATAACCCCACCCATTGAGGCGATGGGCAAATATCCAGACAATGGTGCAATCAAAAGCACGATAAGGGCAAGCGCGATGGCGGCAAAAACAGCAGATAGCGGCGTTTGGGCACCAGATTCATAATTGACGCTACTGCGAACAAACGAACCGGACCCGGCATATGAAGAAAAGAAACTGGCAACGATATTTGAGAGACCCTGACCAATAAATTCTTGATTGCCATCAATGCGCTGATGGGTTTTGGTGGCAATTGCGCGACTGATCGATACGGCTTCAATAAGGGCAAGTAAAGCGACAGGAAATGCACCCGGGGCCAATTCACGCAAGGTTTTTATATCAAACATTGGCATGGTCAGTTCTGGCAGGTGGCGCGGGATTGTTCCAACGAGTTCAATGCCTACGGTGCCATTATTATTAAAGAACCAGGCAACAACTGAACCGGCAACCAGACCAAATAACAGGGCCGGAAGTTTTTTGTTGATCATTTTGAAGGTGGCAGCCGTTACGATGGTTATAGCGGCAATGGCCATGACATAATAGTTGATGTCACCAAGCTGGTCCCAAACATCAACCCAGGTGTGCAGGAATGTTTCACCTTTGGGAACGTGAATGCCGAGTACATTTTTAATCTGTTTTGTGGCAATAAGGATAGCTGCGCCTGCGGTAAAGCCAATCACCACCGTATGAGACACAAAATTGACCAGAACGCCAAGTCGGGCAAGGCCAAAGGCTAATTGGTAAATGCCAACGAGAAAGGTGAGGGTGATGGCCAGTGCCACATATTGGTCAGTGCCGGGCTGGGCATAAACAGAAATGGCAGAAAACATTACAATGCCGATGGCTGTTGTTGGGCCGGAAATCAAATGTCGTGATGAGCCAAACATGGCCGCGACAATGGGTGTAACCATCGCGGTATAAAGACCATATTCAGGAGGCATGCCTGCAATAATAGCAACGGCCATGCCCTGGGGAAGGACAACAACGGCATTGGTGATGCCTGCTATAAGATCAGCTTTTACAGTGTCTCTGGTCACTAAAGGTAACCATGCAAGAAATGGAAAAACCACCATTAATTTGTTGAGGAGGGGAGATTGATATGTGTGTTTTTGTTCAGCCATAAAAAATACCGCAAGCCCATCTGAGAAGATGTCATTTGGATTGTGAATGTCAATGCTTTTGTGTAGGTCGGGGGCGGGTATGAAGAAAGCACATAGAAACCGTCTTGGCCATTCCCTGTTTTTTAGGCGATTTTTTCAACATATAAAATTAGGGATTTTGTCACACTGCCACAATTTGTGGTTTATTTAAAATTTGTCGGTGACAAATCAAATAGACTATGACAAAAGGAACGCTCAATCGGTCTTATCGAATTAAATTTCGTGCTTCTAAATGCGGGTGTGCTGGAATCGGTAGACAGGCCGGACTTAAAATCCGTTGGGCGTATGCCCGTGGGGGTTCAAGTCCCCCCACCCGCACCAATAGCCTTTCGCAAAGCGAAAGACTGATACAAATTCAATATTCGTAATCGTCATTCCCGTAAAAACGGGAATCCAGAAACTATCAACAAGCTGAATAACACGCCCTAGATTCCCGCTTTCGCGGGAATGACGATTATGGCTATGGGTTTTTGGGTGCCGCTCGCGCTAACGGGTTTCACCCGTATGCTGCGCTAGCGCGGCGCATAAGCGCCGAGGTGCGGTCGCACCTAGTTTTAAAAAATTATAGCTTGGCTCCAGCGTGTGGCTGGAAGTTTACGGAAGTTTTGGCGGAGGAGGCGTAGCCGAACGACTAGGGCCAAGGGCCCTCGGCGCCCCTGCGCCGCGCCAGTGTAGCGTACGGCGATAGCCGTTAGCGTGAACGGACCCTCTAAACCCCTATCCGCATTCCCTTCGCCCAAAATTCACATTTTCATCTGGTGCATCTCGTAAACTGTCAGACAATTCTAAGCAGGGTTCCCTCTATCAACACTTGATTTGCTAACTAAATCTGGAATTATCACCGTAACTCGTAACGCAAAATTAATTTGGGTGACAGAATGTTAGAAGAAAAAAGGATTTATTACTAATGCCATATTCCTTAGGTTATCAAAGGTTGGAAGATACTGGTCTGGTTTGTGATTTTACTTCAC
>JALWJW010000278.1 GCA_026996935.1 Hyphomicrobiales bacterium | reverse complement strand
GTCAAACGTATCCTTATTCAGGAAAGCATTGCCGATAAAATCGTGCCATTGATTTTAGAAAAAGCCAAACAGATTAAGTTTGGCGATCCGATGGACCCTGAAACACAACTTGGTTGTGTTATTCATGCACAAGCGGCTGAGACTTTTGAAAATCGGGTTTTACAAGCGGCAAAAGAAGGAGCAAAAATTTTGTATCACCCCAAACGAGACGGTGCGTTGTTGCCCCCTATTGTGGTTGATTATGTTCCCCATGAAAGCGAACTTGTTTTGGAAGAAACCTTTGGGCCAATCATTCCAATTATTCGCGTGCCTGACAATGACGAAGAAGTTATGACGATTTCAAACTCAACCGCATTTGGTTTATCAGCCGGTGTGTGCACAAATAACCTGTCACGGATCACCGCTTTTATTGAAGGGCTGAATGTTGGCACGGTGAATATTTGGGAAGCGCCCGGGTACAGAATTGAGATGTCTCCCTTTGGCGGCATAAAAGATTCTGGCAACGGTGTGAAAGAAGGTGTATTGGAAGCGATGAAATTTTTCACAACAGTAAAAACCTACTCATTACCCTGGCCAGCTTGACATTGAAGTGAAGAATATTTTACAAAGCTTGCCTGCGATGATAGCATTCTTACATATAACAATAAGAAATAGGCAAAGCGATGGCTTCCAGTTTGAACCTGTTTGGACGGACACGGCACTTAGAAAAACAAATCGATAGTTTCTTTGATAAAATCTCAGAATCATCAGTAGTTTATCGTTTGGCGGTACGCGTGTATCTGAAAGAAGGTGCAAATGAGGAATTTGAAGAACGGCTCAAACGAGTTTCGAATTTGGAAACTGATGCCGATAACTTGCGCCGTGATATCGAAAACCAGTTATATTCCAATACCCTTATTCCAGATTCACGCGGTGATGTACTAGGGTTGATTGAAACGGCAGATCAACTGCTGACCAAATTTGAAGGATCACTGTGGGCGTTCTCCATCGAGAAGCCCGATATTCCTGAAGAGTTTCGCCAAGGTTATAAAAAACTTACCAGCATGGTTATTAAAGCAGCCGATGAATTGAGTTTAGGTGCGCGGGCATTTTTTAGAAGCCCTTATGATGTTCAGGCCCATAACCACAAAGTTCAGCTTTATGAAAAAGAAGCCGACATGCTTAGCTCGTCTCTTAAACGAGATATTTTTGACAGTGATCTTGACCTTGCGCGCAAACTTCATTTGCGTGAATTTGTTGAACAGATCGATGGCATTGCAGATTTGGCCGAAGATATTGCTGACCGGCTGGCTATTTATTCGATCAAACGAACTGTGTAGCCGTTATGGATCCGCTTATTCTCATCTTCCTTAGCAGCGGCTTGTTTTTAGGATGGGCGCTTGGTGCCAATGATGCGGCCAATGTGTTTGGTACCGCTGTCGGCACCAAAATGCTTACCTTTAAAACCGCGGCAATCATTTGCTCGGTCTTTGTCGTGCTTGGGGCGCTTATTTCCGGGGCTGGCGCATCTGGAACACTTGGCAAGCTGGGGGCGATCTCTGCTTTGCCTGGTGCCTTTATGACCGCGCTTGCCGCTGCTGTTGCAGTTTACTCAATGATAAAATCAGGCCTGCCTGTTTCAACCTCGCAAGCTATTGTTGGGGCTATTGTGGGCTGGAATTTCTTTTCTGCCAATGCCACCGATACCGAAACACTGCTCACAATTATGATGACATGGGTCATTTGCCCGGTGCTATCGGGCATTATTGCAATCATTCTGTTTAAATCTTTAAAAATGTATAGCAGAAGGTTTCCGGTTCACCTTATTCGCGCGGATGCCTACACGCGTATCGGGCTTATTCTGGCGGGGGCTTTTGGGGCTTATTCATTAGGGGCAAACAACATTGCCAATGTGGTTGGGGTGTTTATTCCAGCCAAACCTTTCCCCAATATAATTGTTGGTGAGTGGGTTTTTAACTCGACTCAACAATTATTGTTAATGGGCGGGCTGGCCATTTCAGTGGGGGTTTTCACTTATTCAAAACGGGTTATGATGACAGTGGGCAACAGCATTGGACGGCTGTCTTCGACATCTGCTTTTGTTGCGGTTCTTTCGCATTCTATTGTCTTGTTTCTGTTTGCCTCACGTGGGTTAGAAACATGGTTGGCGAGCCAGGGCCTGCCAACTATTCCATTGGTACCTGTTTCCAGTTCTCAGGCTATTGTGGGGGCCATTGTTGGTATTTCTATCCTGCAAGGCACCTCTGGTATCCGCTGGATTACATTGGGAAAAATCGTAACAGGTTGGGTCATCACTCCTATCACTGCCGGTATAATCTGTTTTATTGGATTGTTCTTCCTGCAAAATGTCTTTGGTCTGGTTGTTATTTAACAAAACGCGTTAGCGCTAAGTTTTACCCCGCTCTTACCAAGCAAATCCTAATGGAACTTGATGATAAAAGCGGGGAGGTTTTGTTTATCAGTGCCTTTCTACTTAGGAGCCACCTTGCCAAGATTATCGGTATCAAATATTCCGCCGTTTTTCTTGGCTGGTTTTTTCTTTTGATCCGGGCCGACAGCATCAAGGTTTTTGGTATCGAAAACATTACCAAACGGTGAGGCCTTGTTCTTGGCAGGTTGTTCTTTTTCCTGCTTGGGTTTCTGATTTGGGCCAACGCCATCCAGGTTTTTAGTATCAAAAACATTGCCAAACGGTGAGGCTTTTTTCTTCGTATCCGCCCCCAACTTGTCAGTTAGCGTTTTTGGTCCGGCAAGCTCTTTTTTCAAACGTTTCAAGCGATTCTTTTCTTGCATAATTCGAATTTTCTCAGCAGTTCTAGCACGTTTCTCTTTTAGCAATTGGGCTTTTGCCGGTTCTGGATCATAGAATTGGGCAAAAACCACAGTGCCTACAGCCGTTGCAATAAACAAGGCCAGCACAATAGCGGCCGGATTGGCCGAGAACAAGCCAGGCAAAGAGAAGCCACCTGAGACTGCGCCAACCGGTGCACCATTGGCAATTGCCAATTGGGCTCGTCTGGTACGCACTTCGTGAACCAAAGCAAAGAAAACGGTTAACGCCACTATGATAAAGGCCAGTGCCGAAATTGACGGATCAATACCCAGTCTAACTTTTTGCGACAGAACGATTGTCAGTGTTGGATAACTTAAGA
>JALWJW010000277.1 GCA_026996935.1 Hyphomicrobiales bacterium | reverse complement strand
CTAAAAACGCTGCTTTTACACCTGGGTCAAAATCAATGCCCACAGGAAAGGCTGAACTAAAATCCCCATCAAGAGTTTCATGGACAAACTCATAATTTCCCGATGCTTCATCAGCACTATAATCAACAGATATCGTATAAACCGCCAGTTTCACTTCTCCCAAACCACGACCACAAAGCTTCCAACAGAATGAAACGCCCGTGCGATTTTATTGCAATAATTCATTATAGCAGACGGGCTTCAGGCTTTACCCTTACGCCCTTCAAAATCTCTTGCTAGTTTCTTTTCCAGATCCACAAGGTCTTGCGGCAGTGGTTGCCCAAAGGCTTTTAGCTCATTAAGTTTCTCAAGTATTGTTTCGTGCAATTCGTGGGGATCATCGGGTAAATTATGCATTTGTTCCAAAAGCATATTTATTTCCATTTTGATGTTCTCAAACGCCATGTTGTTTCTCCTTATGCTGTCTGTTTTATTGGCTTTAAGGATAGCGCAAAGAACCCAAATATCTGTTGACTTGAGTCAGTTGTCGCCAGTTATGGTAAGCTATGAAAACTTATTCCACATCAAGCGGTTGTGTGCCCGTGGGCTGGCCGTCACTTGATAAAGTAATCTTCTCGATGCGCGCTTCGGCTTGTTTGAGCAGGCTTTCACAATGTTTTTTTAATTGCTCACCGCGCTCATAAATAGCGATGGAGTTTTCAAGGTCTACATTGCCTGATTCCATTTTAGCAACGATGGATTCAAGTTCAGCCAATGCCGCTTCAAATTTCATATCAGCAATGTTTGCTTTTTCGCTCATTTTTATAAATCCTCGTAATTTGGCGTTTTGCCTTCGCCCGTGCCACGCATAAGCGCTTGTACATGAACCCCGACACTTGATGCAAGCGCGTTAATATCATAGCCACCTTCCATCATAGAAATAACCCGATTGTCAGCATGACGATCAGCAATTTCCATCAGTTTTAAAGTCGCCCAGGCAAAGTCTTCTTCTTTAAGATTGATTGAACCTAGAGGGTCTGAAGCGTGGGCATCAAAACCTGCCGAAATCAAAACCAGATCGGGCTGAAACGCATCAAGCGAGGGTAAAATCGCCGTATCAAACGCCTCGCGAAAGTGCTCTTTGCCATCACCAGCCCGTAACGGGGCATTGAAAATATTACCTTCGCCGGTTTCGCTCACCTCTCCAGAACCGGGAAACAGCGGCATTTGATGGGTCGAGCCATAAAACAAATCAGGGTCAGACCAGAAAATATTTTGCGTGCCATTGCCGTGATGGACATCAAAATCAACCACCGCCACCCTGTCAGCGCCATACGCCTCTTGGGCATATTTGGCCGCAATGGCGATGGAGTTAAATAGACAAAACCCCATTGGCTTATCGGCCTCGGCATGGTGGCCAGGCGGGCGCACGGCACAAAAAGCATTGTCCACATCGCGCATCATCACCGCATCAACGGCGCGCGTTGCCGCCCCGACGGCGCGATAGGCCGCTTCTAAAGATGCAGGCACCATATAGGTATCAGCATCCACTTGCTCCATCCCAATCTCAGGCGCGCGGCCTTTAATGAAGTTGAGATGTTCTTCATGGTGAGCCAATAAAATATGTTCATCCAATCCCATTGGCGCTTCTTCACGCGCCATTTCATCAAAAAAATGATGTTGCAAAAGCTTATTGACCGCATGTAACCGCGCCGGGCTTTCAGGGTGGCCAACAGGCCCTTTATGTTCAAGGCAAATCGGATGCGTAAGATTAAGGGTCAGCATATGTATGTCCAATTGGAAATTGTTTTATTTAGTCTAGTCGGATTGATGAAAATAATCCACTATCGAGGCAATCAAAAGTCAAACTTAAATAATGGAAACTAAAATGGATATTCAAGGCAAAAAGGCCATCGTATTTGGCGGCACATCGGGCATTGGTCAGGCAACAGTTCAAATGTTGGTTGATGGTGGGGCGCAAGTGGTGGTGGTGAGCCGTAGTGCGGGCAGCGCAACCGACCTGCCACAAGGGACCACGGGAAAATCCTGCGATGTGCGCGACCGCGATGCCTTGCAAAAGCTGTTTAAAGAATGCGCCCCTTTCGACATTCTCATCAGTGCGGCAACAGGCGGAGATCGCGCCATGGGGCCGTTTTTACAAATGGATATGGATGGCTTTCAAGGATCGTTCGATAAATTATGGGGCTATGCCAATGTCATTCGTTTTGGCGCACCTCACATGAGCGAAAACGGCTCGATTGTTGTTGTTTCTGGCGCACCTGCGCGCAAAGCAAAACCGGGCCAAGTAGCGCTATCTGCCGTTGGTGGCTCGGTTGAAGCTTTGGTTCGTGCCGTTGCCCCAGAAATCGCCCCGCGCCGCCTAAATGTCGTCTCCCCCGGTATGATCGACACGCCCATGTTCACCCAAACAGGCGATGAACGGAAAGCCTTCTATAGCGCCGCCACCGGCAACAACGCCATCCCCCGCGCCGGCAAACCCGAAGAAGTCGCCCAAGCCATCATGTTCATGGTCACCAATGATTTCGTTACAGGAACGACAATTGATGTTGATGGTGGCTGGTTGGTTTCTTAAGGGGGGAATCGAGTAGAGTTTTTGCTACCATGCTAGAGTGCTTCTACAGTTTTTAATACTGCTTCAAAAACCAAGTAGTATCGTATCTTTTGTGAGTAAATGGAATTGTTCGAGAGGGATTTACTACATGGACATTCGTTGATGCATAGCTCTATCAATTAGTTGAGCTACAATTTTTGCTGCACCAGTAATTTGTATTCTTTGCGTAAAAGCTAATGGCCCAAGTTCGACAAAAATTTTTCCAAATATTTCATCAGCAAAGCTACTAGAAATTAGCTCGATACCACTCATGTTTATTTCTATTGGAGCTGTTGAGTTGGTAAGAATATTTTGAATTTTGATTCGTACTGGTTCTGAGGCCCCCCTTGAACCAAATGAAGAGGCTTCATCTGAAATTTTGAAAACTATTTTCTCTCCATCGTTTATTCTATCATAGTAAGAGTACGCAGGTTTATATGGCTTATTTTTGAAAACTAAAGCTTCTTTGAATAACACACACTCTCACCCCACCAGCGGATCCCCATCACGCGCAACAATTTCCTCCGCACCATCTTCAATAATCTCAACCAGTGCCGAAACATGGG
>JALWJW010000276.1 GCA_026996935.1 Hyphomicrobiales bacterium | reverse complement strand
CATGGCCGAGTGTTCATATTCCTTGTTGGGAATGTATTTTGTCTTTATAAGGTTTAAGTACTTATAAAAAGGGAGTTCTTTATGCGGGTTTTTATTATTGTTGCAGGTTTTTTGTTGGGGTTGAGTAGTATTGTAAAGGCTGAGCCGGATATTGATGCAATTCGGAAAGCTGTACCCACAATTTCAACGCAAATGTTGAAGAATGAACTAGCAAAGAATGATAATATTTTTCTGATTGATGTTAGAACGGTGCGCGAAACAAATATTGTTGGCGGCACGATTGATGCCAAGCGAAACATTATTATGCCGCGTGGCTGGCTGGAGTTTCGCATTGAAGCTGCAGTCAAAGATAAAAATGCACCTATTGTTGTTTATTGTGGAACCAACAGGCGCTCCCCGATGGCTGTGCAAACTTTAATTCGCATGGGGTATACCAATGTGCGAAATTACTCAGATGGCTATTCTGGTTGGGTAAAGGCGGGTTTGCCGATCACAACACGTGATGCGGCGCCTTTCAGTTTTTTATACTCAAAGCCGATAAAAGTGTCAGATCGTATTTGGTCGGCTATTGGTGAAACTTCCCCGTCTACTTATGAAAACAGTGGACACAATAATAATCTTTCATTTGTTATTGGTGATGATGCTGTGATGGTTTTTAATGGTGGCGGTAGTTTTTTACTTGCCAGTGCATTGCATAAAGAGATCAAAAAAATTACTGACAAACCGGTGAAATATCTGGTTTATGAAAACGGGCAGGGCCATGCCTCGCTTGGGGGCAGTTATTGGAAACAATTGGGTGTTCAGATTATCGCCCATGAGGACGCTGCCCGTGAAGTTAAGGACCACAAGGAGCGCATTCTAGACAGTGCGCGAAGGCGTTTGAAGGATAAGTTTTTTGCAACTGATATGATTGTTCCAGATGTTACATTTGCCGAGAAGAAGGTTCTTGATCTGGGTGGCATTAAAGTTGTTTTACTAAACCTTGGTCCGGCACATTCTCCCGGTGACATTATGGCGTGGATGCCTGAGCAGCGCATCGTTATTTCAGGTGATCTTGCCTTTAACAAGCGCATGTTGCCGGTGTTTGAAGATACTCAGACCGGAGAGTGGATTAAGACGTGGGATAAGTTTGAAGCGCTAAAGCCAAAAATTATTATTCCAGGTCATGGCGGGCCAACCGACATGGCAACGGTGACCAGATTTACCAAAGATTATCTGGTTTATATGCGCCGGGAAATTGGTAAAGTTATTGAAAATGGTGGCGAATTGGGTGATGCTTACAAGGTTGATCAATCAGCGTTTGAGGGTTTTGATACTTATGAGTTTTTACACCTTCGAAATGCGGCGCGTATATTTCAGGCAATGGAGTTTGAATAGGTTTTTTTATGAACTTTCAACTAGATAAGCGTTTGGCTAAAGACACAGCGAAGGTGTGTGAACTTGATCTTTGCTATGTCGGTCTGATTAAAGACTCACGTTACCCCTGGTTGATTTTGGTGCCGCAAGTAGAGGGCATTGTTGAAGTCAGTGATCTTGATGTGGCGGCGCAAGGGTTGATGTGGCGTGAGGTGAATAAATGTAGCCTTGCCTTACAGAAAATTTTCCCGGGTTATAAAATCAACCTTGGGGCTTTGGGTAATGTTGTATCGCAATTACATATTCATCTGGTGGTGCGCCATGATGAGGATGCGGCATGGCCTGGCCCTGTGTGGGGCAAAGGTAAGGCTGAACCTTATGACCAAGCGGTGCTTGAAGCACGGTTGGAAAACTTGCGCCGCAAGTTGGGCGTGAAGGGGTAAGCCTTACCCGCGACCTCGATAAGAGGGCACATTTTGATCGGGCAGCCAAACGCCTTCAAGTGGGGTGCCTGTTTGCCAGAATACATCAATTGGGATGCCGCCGCGTGGATACCAATAGCCACCAATGCGCAGCCAGCGTGTGTGCAGAGTATTGTGTAATAATTTGCCGATGGCCACTGTGCAATCTTCATGGAAGGCGCCGTGATTGCGAAATGATGTGAGGTACATTTTTAGGGATTTGGATTCGACCAGCCATTCATCGGGCACATAATCGATGACCAAATGAGCAAAGTCCGGTTGGCCAGTTACGGGGCAAATGGAGGTGAATTCGGGCGCAACAAACCGTACCAGATAATTGATGTCCTGGTGTGGGTTTGGCACGCGATCAAGCTTTGCTTCATCAGGTGAATTGGGCGGCTCAACATGCTGGCCTAAAGTGGTGTTTTCAATGCTCATTTTACGTCCCTTTGTTGGCTTATAGTATCGCGCGATGACAAGTTATGCACCACAAAATGTGGAAGGATTGTGGATAAGAAAAAATGTTTGAAGGCTTGGTTTGACAACTGCGACATATTGCACTTCAATACTTAGGCACACACCAGAACAAGACCTTTTGGAAGCTCTGAAAAGGGACGAAAAAAGCGAAAGGGAAGGTGACAAAAATGATGAAGCAAAGCAATTTGCGAAATGATTTTTGATTGAAAATAAATGTGGTACGCGAAACGAAATGTATCAGGAAAACGGGCTAGAAATAGTTTGGTGGAATGAAACAGGAAACAGAGTGTAACGTGTTTGAAACCAATGTGTATGGCCGTTATGTGAGCAAGCAGCATATGCCATGTTAGATAGGTAGCCCAAAAGAAATGGCGGGCAACGCTTTGAAAACTGTGGTGCTGTTGGACCTGAACGGCCTCATAGTAAGAGTACGATTCATGTGTAGATTGTTCCAATCTGTCACGATCGTGTTCAAGCGAAAAGCGCGGGATTGTCTTTACAGACAGTTCCGCGTTTTCTTGTTTGGGGGTTGACCTTGCAAGGGTGCAGACTTAGAGCTTATGCAGTAAGAACGAAATTACCTGCAAGGCTTTTTCATTTGAAAAAAATTGGCTTTATTTTAAATCATTATGATGTGCATCAGGTGCCACATATTGTGCCTTATGCGTTTGAAATGTCACGACTTTACGGTGATGCTGAAGTTGTGATTTTGTGTTCGAGCGAGCAGGAAGCCAATTTTGCTCGCGCTATTGGCCAAGGCTATGAAGGCCATCGTTGCAAATTTGAAATGCTGGGCGTGCCATTGTGGGTGAAGGTGGTTGATCCGTTGGTGTCTAAAGTGGTGTTTGCGCGCAAGAGTTTTGTGT
>JALWJW010000275.1 GCA_026996935.1 Hyphomicrobiales bacterium | reverse complement strand
AGCAAAAGCCTGAACCTGAAAGAGCATGTTTTGGATGATTGGCTGGTTGATTTGTTGCGCGAACAATTAAGTGAACTGCCTGAGCAGGTTGCGATTGAGTATCATCCCGGGCTTGGCGATCAGCAATACAAATTTGATGCCGACAGTCTGACACGGGCGATTGTGAACTTTCTTTCAAACGCCAGTGAGGCCATGGTGGGTAAGGGGGCTGAAACGCCTGTGAATCCGACGCAAAATCCTAAAATTATTATTTCAACCAGGCGCTCTGATCGTGGCCTTGAGATTTCAGTAACCGATAATGGCCCTGGTATCTCAAAAGAAAATATCAAGAAAATCCTCGATCCGCTATTCACAACAAAAAGCTTTGGCGTTGGACTTGGATTGCCGGCGGTTGAGAAAATTTTTGAACAACATGGCGGCGGTCTGGAAGTGGTTTCGGTTGAAGGTGAGGGGGCAACCTTTACGGGGTGGATTTCTGATTCATTGTCAAACGATGTTGCTGAAGACAGCAAAGCTGCATAGTGCGCTGTCTTATGACCGTTTCTTGACATAACAAAAACTATAGGTCAGTATTGCTTACCTAAATAAAGGGGAAGTGAATTGACCTATTTGTTTTTCGTGACCGCAGTTTTCGTGCTTGAGTATTTGATTGGATCGAAAAGCCATCATATCTTTTTGCCTCGGCACAACAATAATGCTTGTGTTTAGAATAGCAAAGCGGGGTAATACAATGTGTTCACCCCGCCCAATAATGTTTAAACTTTGTGATTACTTGCCAAGGGCTTCAAGTGCAGCTTTTGTTGATGCCAGGCAAGACTTTTCATCGCCGGCAGCTTGTTGTTTTGCAGCCTGTTCGCGAAGGTCCAACACTTTCAACTTTGTGTCATCGGCAGCTTTTGATGCTTTGATGGCGGTGTCCAGTTTTGTAATTTCTGCGGCACAATCACCTTCAGCAAGGGCTGGAGTGGCAAAAGCTGCAATGGCAATTGTTGATGCAAGTAATAGTTTTTTCATAAGTATTCCCCGTTTTAAGTTGTTTGTTTTGGTTTGGCCTTTTGGGCCTTGCCATCATCATTTGATGCTGGTCGTTGGGAATAGACGATATGGCTGTGTTGGTATTGCGCGTTATAAGCGGGTATTTAAGGGTGGTTTTAAGGCGCGGTTGCCATGTTTTGTGGTTGTGTAGACAAAACGGCAAATTTGAGTGCGATGATGAGGCAAACTTATGACTGGGGATAAAAAACAGTTGTTAATGTTTTTCATTCAATGTATGAGGCTTAATAAGATGAATTCTGATCGCGTACATTTATGTGTGTCGAAAAAGAAAACCAGAGAGAAACAAGATGAGTGCATGTGCACAAAACAACGATGTAAACGCTGGTTGCTCTGCAACTTCAAGCGATGCATTGGTGTGCGCACCCTTGTTACAATCTGGCCTCCTCCTTCTGCTTATCTGCCCCTGATTTCCGGCTGCTCAAACATTTGAGCGGGTTGTCAGGGGATGCGAAATTTCCATTATTTATTATTTTCAGCGCAAATGATGCGCTCGCTTAGCTAAAGGCTTTTACAATGAGCAATACAGATAAAGACAAAATTATTATTTTCGATACAACCTTGCGCGATGGTGAACAGTCACCCGGGGCAACCATGACCTTTGAAGAAAAACTGGAAGTGGCCAGTTTGCTTGATGAAATGGGTGTTGATGTTATTGAAGCAGGTTTCCCGATTGCTTCAGAAGGTGACTTTGAATCTGTTTCTGAAATTGCACGTATCGTGAAAAATGCTTCTATCGCTGGTTTGGCCCGTGCAAGCCATAAAGATATTGACCGGGCAGGGGCTGCGGTTAAACATGCGGTTAAGCCGCGTATTCATACGTTTATCTCAACGTCTCCCGTTCATATGAAATACAAATTGAGCAAAACCCCTGAAGAAGTTCTTGAGATGGTTATTTCTTCGGTCATGCGGGCGCGCACCCATGTGGATGATGTGGAATGGAGTGCTGAAGACGGTACACGTACGGAAATGGATTTTCTTTGCCGTTGTGTTGAAGCCGCGATTAAAGCGGGTGCAACGACGATCAATATTCCCGATACTGTTGGCTATACAATGCCAGATGAATATCGCACCTTTATTACGCAGGTTATTGAACGGGTGCCAAATTCTGACAAAGCGATTTTTTCAGCTCATTGTCATAATGACCTTGGGGTTGCGGTGGCAAACTCTTTGGCTGGTGCCAGCGCTGGTATCCGTCAGATTGAATGCACGATCAATGGTTTGGGCGAGCGCGCCGGTAATGCGGCCCTTGAAGAAGTGGTGATGGCAATTAATACGCGCAGCGATATTTTGCCGTTCTATACTGATATTGATACAAAATTATTGACCCGCGCTTCTAAGTTGGTTTCCGCGGTGACTTCGTTTCCTGTTCAATACAACAAAGCCATTGTTGGGCGAAATGCGTTTGCGCATGAATCAGGTATTCACCAAGACGGCATGTTAAAGAATGCTGAAACCTATGAGATTATGCGACCTGATACGGTTGGAGCTGGTAAAACCTCTTTGGTTATGGGTAAACATTCTGGTCGTGCGGCGTTCCAATCTAAGCTGGAAGAGCTTGGCTATGAATTGGCCGATAATGCGTTTCAAGATGCATTTGTACGGTTTAAGGAATTGGCTGATCGTAAGAAAACGGTTTATGACGAAGATATTGAAGCCTTGGTTGATGAAAATATTTCAACGGCAAGCGATCGTACCAAAGTTGAGTCTTTGTTGGTTGTGGCAGGGACAACAGGTCCACAGTCTGCAACGCTTACGTTGAATTTGGAAGGTGAGCACAAAACCGTGCAAGCAATGGGTAATGGTCCTGTTGATGCGGTGTTTAATGCCATTCACGAATTGGTGCCTCATGAAGCCCGCTTGGCGCTTTATCAGGTTCATGCAGTGACACATGGTACTGATGCGCAAGCTGAAGTCTCGGTTCGTTTAGAAGATGAAGAAACAGGAAGACGGGCAACAGCACGTGCAGCAGACCCTGATACCCTGGTTGCTTCTGCCAAAGCTTATTTGGCGGCTCTAAATAATTTAGAGATCAAGCGCGAACGTGGGCCATTGAAATCTCAAGAAGATTTGGATGATGCTGCACGGCGTAGCGGGCCTTGATAAGGCTTTAGCTGCAGCCC
>JALWJW010000274.1 GCA_026996935.1 Hyphomicrobiales bacterium | reverse complement strand
TATTCTGATGCGTTGGAATCAATCGTCAATGTCATAACCGCATTGATTGCCTGGTGGGCCATTCGCCTTAGTCATAAACCAGCCGATGAACATCACCCTTTTGGCCATCATAAAGTTGAGTATTTTTCAGCCATTATTGAAGGTGTATTGATCGTTATTGCCGCGTTGCTGATTTTTTATCAGGCATGGAAGGCACTGACCATAAGCCCTACAATTAAAGCCCCCCTGGATGGCCTGCTTATTAATAGTGTTGCCACGGTGATCAATCTGGCTTGGGCAAGTGTGTTGATTTCATTTGGTCGCAAACAACGCTCGCCCGCATTAAAGGCCAGCGGGCATCATATTATGTCAGATGTTTACACATCGGTTGGCGTATTAGCTGGACTTATTTTGGTGATCTTTACCGGCTGGACTGTTCTTGATTCGCTCATGGCCTTTTTTGTTGGCGCCAATATTTTGCGCGAAGGCTGGAAAGTGGTGTCTTCATCCATTGATGGTTTGATGGATAGCGCGGTGAGCAAAAAAGACAGTGAGTTGATTGAAAAAACCATCCTTTCACATGCTTATGGTGCCATCGAAGTCCACGATATCCGCACCCGCATCTCTGGCCCGACATCATTTGTTGAGTTTCATCTGATTGTTGATGGCAACATGACCGTGGCCAAAAGCCATGAAATTTGCGACCGCATCGAACAAGGTTTGCGCGATGCCCTTGAAGGTGTCGTCGTTACCATCCACGTTGAACCAACACACGAACAAAAACACGAAGGCCTAAAACTTGTGCCTTAAGGCATCGTTTTAAAACAATGATAATTGATCGCTTTTTGATACAGGTTTTTTGTTTCCGCGCTCAATCACGGTTTGGCAATACTCAAAATAATCATCAGGGGCAGGTTCAAGCATCTCGTGGGCTTTTTTAGATGAGATGTGATCGTTATCGAGCCAATCACCAAAGTTTTCTGGTGTAATCACAACGGGCATACGGTGGTGAATTGGGCGAAGGGTTTTGTTGGCAGCAATGGTGATAATGGCCGCACTATCAAGTTCACTGCCATCATTGGCCATCCATTGTTCCCAAATGCCGGCAAAGGCAAACAATGCCCCATCAGGTCGGGTGATATGAAAGGGCTGTTTTTTGCCCGGTGTGTCGCCTTGCCATTCATAATATCCATCCGCAGGGACCAAGCAGCGCCTATGTTTCATTGCGCCATTAAATGAGGGTTTTTCTAAAATGGTTTCAGCCCGCGCATTGATAAGCGGTCGTCCTGAGCGGATTTCTTTGGCCCAACCCGGCACCAATCCCCACCGTACAATATTAAAATGGCGTTGCCCGTGATTGTCACTGACAATCTCCATTGGCCCGCCCGGCGTGATATATTGGCGCGGCGCAAAGGGCGGATCTTCATTATAATCGAAGATCGATTTTACCTCTGCGGCCATTTTGCGATTAGAATAGAGTCCACACATTGTGCTAATCTAAATCCTGGTACGGCAAAAGGGAAGTGATTATGAGCGATGACGTGGTAAGCACGAGAGAGCAAACCGCGATTGAGAGGGTTTCGACACCAGCGTCAAAACCCATCTCAGGGGTGAGCATGTGCGTTGTAAAAAACGGCAAAGTGTTGTTGGCAAAACGCGGCAATCCCATGGGCTTTGGCTTGTGGAGTTTTCCGGGCGGTCACGCTAAAGAAGGTGAGCCTTTGCGAGATGCAGCAGTACGCGAACTTGCCGAAGAAACAGGCGTTACAGCACGGGTTCTCAATATCATAGACACCATAAACATTGTTCATAAAGACCCCGCAGGCACTGTTGAGGCACACTTTATTTTAAGTGTCTATCTGGGCGAATGGGTTAGCGGTAAAGCGGTAGCTGGCAGTGATGCGGTGGCGGTTAAATGGGTGACACCGCAAGACGTGATCAAATTAAAATCCACCCCTGGCACCGCAGAATTTGTTGATGCAGCGCTGCGCCAATATAAAAAACGTATCATGAATAGCTGATTGGAATTTTATAGTCTTTTCAGTCATGTTGGCCTGCGAAATATTTCCTGACGGCTTTTAAGGCCATTTTACCGCTATGGTTGATGCTATTTAACCAGATGCAGAATTTATCAATGCAAATCTATCATGTGTCGTTCAGAAAAATGCAATCCCAGGGTAAAGCGTTCGCTTTTTCCAGACATTTTTCATCAAACCTGAAAGGTGTAAACAGGTTTTCCACAAAGCCCGAAGCGCGTTAACCTTTATTAAAGGTCTTGCGTGTGTTTAAAATTTTACATGTTATTGTTCTTTGACCTGAAAACACGCAAACGCGGATCAGGTTGCAATCTTTCTACGCCTATCAAGGGGATATCGTCTGTGGGACAATCACGCATTTACAGCACTGAGGGTGACAAAGCTCTATCAGATGCAGAACAAAATAATCAGGCCAAACACGCCGCCCTTCGTTACATTCTCGATGCGTGGGAAGAAGCTGTTTATGATGGTATTGACCCTGATTGTGTTGCAACAGCCGCTATTTTCGCCGCCCTGTCAGACATGATTGCCACCTATGGTGAAGAACCAGTTGCAAAAATGGTTGAACGTCTGCCAGAACGCATTCGTATTGGCGAGTTTACGGTTGCAAAAAACACCCAATAAACACGCCTTACCGATTTCTTAGCTACGGATAAATTGGCTAGAGGTCGATTAAATATCGACCACCAACCGTCCTTTTATTTTTCCAGCCAAAATATCACTGCCTGCGGCTTCCACCTCATCAAGCGTAATATGGTTGGTCATGGAGGCGAGTTTCTCAAGGTCTAAGTCTTGCGCCAACCGTGCCCATGCCTGCTCACGCCGTGGTTTTGGGCACATCACAGAATCAACGCCAATAAGTTTAACCGCGCGCAAGATGAACGGGGCAACGCTTGAGGGCAAATCCATGCCTTGTGCCAACCCACATGCCGCAACCGTGCCGCCATATTTAATTTGTGAAATCACATTGGCTAATGTGGTTGAGCCCACACAATCAACCGCACCTGCCCATAAGGTTTTACCTAAAGCGCGTGGTTTGCCATTGAGTTCTTCGCGATCAATAATCGCATTGGCGCCAAGGCCTTTTAGATAGTCAGCCTCACTGGTGCGCCCTGTTGAGGCGGTCACGCTGTAACCCAGTTTAGATAAAACCGCGATGGCAAC
>JALWJW010000273.1 GCA_026996935.1 Hyphomicrobiales bacterium | reverse complement strand
TCGAGAAAAATTTGGCGCGCAGGCCGTCATCCACAACGGAAAACACGGCAATTTAGAATGGCTACCCGGTAAATCAGCAGGCCTGTCAAAAACCTGCTACCCCGAAATAGCCCTCGGCCCAATGCCGCAACTATATCCATTTATCGTCAACGATCCTGGCGAAGGCACCCAAGCCAAACGCCGCACAAGCGCAGTGATTATCGACCACCTCACCCCACCACTCACCCGCGCTGAAACATATGGCCCATACCGCGATTTAGAAGCCCTGATAGATGAATACTATCTGGCCTCAGGCCTCGATCAGCGCCGCATCGACAGCCTACGCACACAAATTTTAGACCTCACACAATCCTCAGGCCTTGATGAAGATGCAGGCATTTCCAAAGACGGTGACGATGATGAAAAACTCCAGCAACTCGACACCTATATTTGCGAACTAAAAGAAGCCCAAATCCGCGATGGCCTTCACATTCTGGGCCAATCCCTCCAAGGCCAACTCGAAACAGACTTATTGGTTGCCCTCACCCGTACCGCCCGCGGCATCGGAGAAAACGGCGATGCCTCAATCATCAAAACCCTCGCCACAGATTTTGGTTTTGAAGGTTTCGACCCCTTCGATTGTATTCTAGGTGGACCTTGGACAGGCCCAAAGCCTGCACAACTCAAAGATTTAACCACCCAACCTTGGCGCACCAACGGCGACACCGTTGAGCGCTTGGAGTTGCTGGCCGCAAAGCTTGTGGCATCTTTACCTTCTCCCCTCGTGGGAGAAGATGCCCACGCAAGTGGGCAGATGAGGGGGCGCGGCGCAAGTCGCGAACATAAACCATCCGTCACTGGAATGGATTCCTGCTTTCGCAGGAATGACGGAGATAATGAGCATGACGACCTCCCCAAAACAACCCTCATCCTCACCCAAATCAAAACCCACATCCGCCCCACTCTCCAAGCCTGCGGCACAAACGAGATTACCAACCTGCTCAAAGGTCTCAACGGGCAATTCGTTCCCGCTGGCCCCTCAGGCGCACCAACACGCGGGCGCTTGGATGTATTACCAACGGGCAAAAATTTTTACTCCGTCGACAATCGCGCCATCCCCACCCCCACCGCTTGGACACTTGGCGAAAAGTCCGCCACCAACATGCTCACCCGCCACTTCCAAGACAACGGCACTTACCCCAAAGCCATGGGGCTTTCAGTCTGGGGCACTTCAAACATGCGCACCGGCGGTGATGACATTGCCCAGGCCCTCGCCCTTATCGGTGTTAAACCCAAATGGGATACAGCGTCATGGCGCGTCAATGGCTTTGAAATCATCCCACTGCCAAAACTTGGCCGCCCGCGCATCGATTTAACCTTGCGCATCTCCGGTTTCTTCCGCGATGCCTTTCCCGCCCAAATAGAACTATTCGACAAAGCTGTGCGCGCGGTTGGTGCCTTAGACGAACCAGAACAAGACAACCCAATCGCTGCACGTATGAAACAAGAAACCAACGAGCTAGTTGCATCAGGTATGGATATAACCGAAGCCGAACACCTTTCTGGCTTTCGCATTTTTGGCTCAAAACCGGGCGCATACGGTGCTGGACTGCAAGCCCTCATCGATGAAAAGCTCTGGACCAATCGCTCAGATTTGGCCGCCGCTTACATCACATGGGGCGCATATGCTTACGGACAAAACGCCAGCGGCCAGCGCGATGAAGCTGCCTTCTCACGCCGCCTTAAACGCATTGAAGCCGTGGTCCACAACCAGGACAACCGCGAACACGACATCTTAGATTCAGACGACTACTACCAGTTTGAAGGCGGCATGACCGCAGCCATTGAACACACCGCTGGCAACCGCCCACTGGTTTATCATAACGACCATTCTAAACCTGAAAAACCAGTAACACGCACACTAGAAGAAGAAGTTGGCCGCGTTGTGCGCTCACGCGTCGTTAATCCCAAATGGATAAACGGGGTTAAGCGCCACGGTTACAAAGGCGCTTTCGAAATCGCCGCCACGGTGGATTACATGTTCGCCTTTGCCGCCACAACGGGCGCGGTCAAACCTCATCACTTTGAACTGGCCTATGATGCTTTTATCAAAGATGAAGAAACCCGCCAGTTTATCCAAGACAACAACCCGCAAGCCTTAATAGAAATCGCCGAGCGGTTTAACGAAGCCCTTGAACGTGGCTTATGGACACCCAAATCAAACTCAGCCTACACTGAGCTTGAACGCATCATGGAGACAGACAAATGATCAAAAAAGCAGACATGACCCAAGACCAACTCGATGCACGCCACGCTGAAAAAATGAAAAAGAAAAAGGCGGCACGCGAGAAAATTCTTGCAACGAAAACCAAAGAAAAAGGCCTTATCATTGTTCATACGGGCAAAGGCAAAGGCAAATCAACCGCTGCCTTTGGCATGATTTTCCGCTCCATCGGTCACGGTTTTAAAACCACTGTCATTCAGTTCGTCAAAGGCGGCTGGGACACGGGCGAGCGCACCATTTTAGAAAACTACCCCGACCTTTGCACCATCAAGGCCGCAGGAGAAGGCTTCACCTGGGAAACCCAGGACCGCCAACGCGACATCGAAATGGCAAAACTGGCATGGGAAATGGCCAAAGAAGCCATTATGGACCCTGAAAACACCATGGTCCTGCTCGATGAGCTGAACATTGTCCTGCGCTATGATTACCTGCCTGTTTCCGACATCGTTGATTTCCTCAAACAAAAACCAGAAGATACCCATGTTATTATTACGGGCCGCAACGCTAAAGACGAGCTGATTGAAATTGCCGATCTAGTGACAGAAATGGAACAAATAAAACACCCATTCCGCTCAGGCGTAAAAGCCCAAGCTGGCGTTGAATTTTAACCTGAAAACATCGCTTTTAAACTTGACCCGTTTTCACAACAACAATACTGTCTAAATATCAAAACAGCGTTCTCCATTCTAAAATTATAGACCGATGAGAACTGAAAGCGAAGCTGGTGCGGTTGACCTAAATCAGGAACCAACGCCAGTGGCTGTAGAAGAACTTCAAAAGCTCGATTTTTCGGGTGGCTGGCGCTGTTATTCAAACACACCAACTCAAAGAGGTTCTTATGCGTTTAATCCTTTCATCTGCACTTTTCACCACTCTTTCAGCCCCTGCATTCGCGCACGGTGCACATTTGGATAATCTTGGCG